>JAKAHE010000092.1 GCA_021815285.1 Nitrospirota bacterium | reverse complement strand
CCGATCTCTCGACAGGCTTTTCGGGTCTAATGATACGGGGGAAGCCGGGTGGATTGGCGGGCCGGGCCGCGAGAATGCCGCGACATCCAGGCGCGCCTACGCGGTTGTTGTCGGGAGAGACGACAAGATGGCGGCTCTGATGGTGGACGGTCTGATGGGCAGGCAGGAAGTAGTGATTAAAGCCCTCGACGAGTATCTCGGGGAGGGCGAAAATATTGCCGGCGCCACTATCCTGGGAGACGGCAGAGTCGTTCTGATACTTGACATAGCCGGTATTGTAGAAAAAGCCGCATATAAACAGGCTGCCAAGGGAGGTGTTAGATGACGGAAGGCGTGCCGGACCCGAAGCGTAAGATAACGCTGCCATCTTCCGGGCTTGCGGAAGAGATACTGGGACAGGCCGGAGCACCGTCGAAAGCGCCCCACGGGCCTGAGAAAGAAACAGGCGGACGCAATCAGGCGAAACCCGCGGGAGAAATACTTCACCTGGTGGGTTTTTTCCTCGACCAGGAGGAATACGCCCTGGAGATAGTGCGGGTCCAGGAGGTTATAAGGGCCGGGAGGTGGACCTGGGTGCCAAACGCTCCTGCGCACGTCAAGGGCGTTATAAATCTCAGAGGCCGTATAATTCCGGTGATGGATCTGAAGGCCAGGATCGGCATGGGATATGCAAACGTGGCGAAGGATTCGAGGATAATAGTCGTCGAGGTCGGCGACCGTACGACCGGCGGCAAGGCGCTCGGACTTCTGGTTGACAGGGTATCGCAGGTGTTCAAGATGCCGGGAGATGTTGTGGAGCCGCCTCCGGAAGAAATATCGGGCGCCGGAAACGGATACATAAAGGGCGTCGGCAAGATGGCCGGACGGCTCATTATACTTCTCGATTTCGAAAACGTGATATGGAAAGACATAAAGGTCGGCGATAAAAACTGAGTAATAACAGCCTGGAGGGGAGCAATGTTAAATAAAATGAATATCGGCACGAGGCTCGGAATCGGATTCGGCATCGTTTTACTTCTGATGGCCGCAGTCGGCGGCGCGGGTTACTGGGGGGTTGCCGCCGTCGCGAAAAAGACCACCGTCATGCTTCAGACCGATGCGGCCATAGCGGAGAATGCGGCGGCGGCGAGGGCCGAAATCCTCGAGCTGAGGCGGGGCGAAAAGGATGTGTTCCTGAATATTGGCGACAAGGAGAAAGATGACAGTTATTTCGATACCTGGAAGGGCTGGCAGGCCAAGCTTTCTGCAAGGCTGGCGGCTCTCGATAAAATCGTGTACCTCCCGGACGAGAAGGAAACGCTTTCCAGGATGAAGGAAGAGGCGGCAAACTATGAAGAATCCTTTTTAAAGGCGAAAGCCATGATTGATGCGGGGAAAATAAAGACTCCCCAGCAAGGCAACAAGGAGATGATCCCGCATAAGGACCCCATACACCAGATGGAGGCTGCGGCAAGCGACTTGAAGGACGCTTCGAGTAAACGGATGGACGGGATGGGACAGGTGATGAGCGACTTTGCAAGACGCGTTATCATGATTATCGTTGTGTTCATGGCGGGGGTGGTTATTATAGGCATCGGCGTCAGCCTGTATCTAACCCGGAGCATAACCAAGCCTCTGGAGGATAACGTACGGATTGCCAACATGGTTGCCGAGGGAGACCTTACGCAGAGGATCAGGGTGTCTACCAGGGATGAGCTCGGCATACTCGGGGAAACCATCAATAAAATGGTGGGTAACATAAGCGAAATGGTCGAGACGGCAAATCAGACCGCGGCGCAGGTTGCCTCGGCGGCTGACCAGGTAGGGAAAAGCGCCCAGCAGATAAATAAAGGCGCGGCGGTACAGGCAAGCGCGGCGGATGAAACCTCTTCCAGCATGGAGGAGATGGCGGCATCCATTCAAAGCGTGGCCGATAACGCAGGCCAACTCGCCTCAAACGTAGACATGACATCGGCAAGCGTGAACCAGATGGTCGCCTCTATAGAACAGGTCGCCAAAAACAGCCAGTCGATGGCCTCGTCCGTATCCGAGACCTCGGCCACAATCGAGCAGATGACGGCCTCGATAGACAGGGTGGCAAAGGATTCCGAGGGTCTGTCCTCTTCGGTGGAGGAGACCTCTGCCACAATCGAACAGATGCTCGCCTCCATCAGCCAGGTGGGGGAAAACGCCTCCAGGCTTTCCGGCACGGTATCCGAGACATCGGCGACAATCGAGGAGATGGCCGCCTCCATACGGCGGGTTGCCATGAACGTGTCGGAGGCGGACGGCATATCCCAGAAGGCGTCGGAGGCCGCGAAGGCCGGAAGCGAGGCCGTGGAGCATACCATAGAGGGTATAAACCGGATTGCAGATACCATGAGCGCTACATCCAAGGTTATGGGCAGCCTGGGCAAGCGCTCGGAAGAAATAGGAAAGATAGTCGGCGTGATAGAGGAGATAGCAGACCAGACCAACCTGCTTGCGCTTAACGCTGCCATAGAGGCTGCCAGGGCAGGCGATGCCGGAAGGGGATTCGCCGTCGTTGCCGACGAGGTGCGCAAGCTGGCCGAGCGGTCGGTAGTGGCCACAAAGGAAATAGGCGAGGTTATAAAGCAGGTGCAGGAAGAAACCGGGCAGGCTGTCAGGACTGCGGAGGCGGGAGCCGCCGAAACGCTGGAGGGCAAGAAACTTGCGGACAAGGCCGGGGCATCGCTCGCAAGGATACTGGAAAGCGTCGGCGCCACCAACCGCCTTATGACCGAGATAAACAACGCATCCTCCGAGCAGGCCTCCGGCGCGGCGCAGGTATTGAAGTCCGTCGAGAACATGAATAGCGCGGCGGGTGAAGTTGCGAGGGCCGTGAAAGAGCAGGTGTCCGGATCGCACCAGATAAAAAAGGCCGTGGAAAATATGAATACTATAACCCGGCAGCTCACGGGCGCGATGAAGGAACAGTCCGTCGGAGGCAGGCAGATAAGGCTGGCCGTGGAGGACATGAACCGCGTAACGGGCGAGGTGTCCCTGGCCACGAAAGAGCAGGCCTCGGGAAGCGCGCAGATAATAAAAGCGGTCGAAAACATGAACTCCATGACGCAGATAGTTGCCAATGCCACCGCCGAACAGAAGCGCGGAGGAGAACTGGTCGTAAAAGCGGTCGAGAATATTTCCGATATTGCAAGGGAGAACCTTGGCGCGGTCAGGCAGATGAGCTCCGCCGCGGAGAACCTGACGTACCAGGCCGAGTCGCTTCAGAAATCGATAAGCATATTCAAGACCAGGGAGATTAACATGAACTGCTGGGACATCCTGCACTGCGCCACGGAATTCAGGCTTAAATGCCCGGCGTACCAGAACCCGGAGAAGCGCTGCTGGCTTATAGACAGCACGTGGTGCAAGGGCGTTCAGCAGGGCGACGCGCGCACAAAGCTTGCCAACTGCATGCACTGCGAGGCTTATAAGGTGATGCAGGGCATAGCGTATCTGCCGGCGGCGAGGGGCTAAATTGCATACCATGACTCAGGAGCAACTTGCCAGGTTCAACAAGCTTGTCGGGGAGAGGTGCGACCTGTTTTTCCCGGCAGCCAAGCAGGTCGTTTTAGAAAACCGCCTGCGCGAGCGTCTTCTCGCTTGCGGGCATTCCGATTACGATAATTACTATAATCGTCTTCTGGAAGAGCCGGAGGAAATGCAGAACCTGCTCGAGGGGCTGACGGTGAATGAAACACGGTTCTTCAGAAACCCCGCCCAGTTCAAGGCGCTCAGGGAACGCATCCTCCCCGGGATGATAGATGGAAGAAACAGGGAAATCGTTAAATCCTGGGGCGATGAAACGCGGCCCTGGAAATGGGGGGAGAGGCATCCGCTTATGCATCTCAGGGCCTGGAGCGCAGGCTGTTCCACGGGCGAGGAGGCATATTCAATCGTATTCACGATTCTCGACAGCCTCAAATTCCCGCGGGCATGGGATATCGAGATAACGGCCACGGACATAAACCGGTCTGTCCTGGGCCATGCAAGGATGGGCGTTTACGGCAATAATGCCGCGAAAGATATAACCCCGGATGTGCTGGCGCGGCACATGGACAGGCGCGAAGGAGGCCTCGTTGTAAAGGAGTTCCCAGCCCGTCTCGTGAAATTTTACGAATCCAATCTGAAAGACCTCTCGGCAAGGCGCGGCATTATGACGCTTACGTCGGCTGACGGGCTGGAAGCAGAACGGGACGCTACAGGGTATTTCGACATTATTTTCTGCAGAAACGTGATGATTTATTTCGACAGAACCGCGCAGGCGCGGCTGGTAAACACCCTTTACCGATGCCTGAAGCCCGGCGGCTTTCTTTTCACGGGGGATTCCGAGCCACTGCACCTCTTCGAACACGAGTTCAATGTGATTACGGATGGAGATGCCGTTTATTATGTCAAGCCTTCTTAAAGAGGGTCCAATGTATGTCTGACCAGGCCGGACATGCGAGTGTCCGGGGAGAGGCAGATATCCCCGGCCTCCTTTTGGCGATGAAGACCGAAAGCCCTATGGCAAGGAAGGCTGCGAAGGCAAAGCTCCTGCAAAAGGGGGCTGTCGAGGTTATCCCCTTCCTTGAGGATGCGTTAAGGGACAACGGCGACGCCGACAGGCGGAACTCGGCCATGGAAATCTTTACAGGTTTAGGCGAAGATTCAGTCGCTGCCCTGGCGCGCCTTGCCGCGGACCCGGACTGGGAAATCAGAAATTTCGCCTGCGTCATGCTTGGCGTCATCGGAAGCCGGACCTCTGTCCCGGCGCTGTTAAGCGCGCTGAACGACAAGGAGCCCAATGTTTCTCATGCCGCGGCAGAGGCGCTCGGCAAGATAGGCGACCCGTCGGCGGTGCCGCCGCTTATGGAGGTGCTGGATAAAAGCGACTTCTGGAGCGCATATCCCGTTATCGCCGCGCTTGGCAATTTAAAGGACGAGCGCGCCGTTCCCCGTATTTTAAAATATCTGGACAATGAGCTTCTGTCCCCGGGAGCAATCCAGGCGCTGGGGAATATCGGGAGCCCCCTTGCCCTTGATCCGCTTTTGAACATTCTTCGCATTGACGGCTCACCCCTCAGGGATGCCGCGTTCCAGGCATTGATGGATATATTCAAAAAAATATCCGGCGATAAAGGCCGCATCGAAGAAGCCTTGTCCATAAAGGAGAAACTTCGCATTGAATTGGACGGGCAGAATTTCGGGACATATTTAATCGGGGTTCTCGACGGCAGCGAATATCAATTAAAAGAGAGAGCGCTTATAGCCGCGGGAATTATCAAATGCGAAGCGGCTTCGCGCAAAGCGCTTGAGCTTCTTGAAGACGATAACCTGGCCGCAGCGGCCCTGGAGTCTCTCCGCGAGATCGGGACGGCGGCGCTGCCTGAGGCCGGGAACCACCTGAAAAACCCCTCGGGGCGCGTGCGGCAGGCATTAGTCGGCTATCTGGGAAGCCTGGGGCCGGGGCCGGGAGTGGAATATCTTATAAGGATGCTCCATGACGATATGAACATGATACGCGCGGAGGCGGCTTTAGCGCTTGGCCGGATAGGGGCGTCCGAGGCGGTGGGCGATCTGGCCGACGCCCTGGAAGACGAAAGCCCAGAAGTGCAGGAGGCTGCGGTAGCCGCGCTTTCGGATCTCCCGCCCAGGATTGTTTTCACCAGGCTATTGCCTTACATACAGAGCGGAGGCGATATAAGGTATGTGCGCCTGGCCGCCGAAACGCTTGGGCGGGTCAAGGCAGACGAGGCGATAAGACCGCTCGCATCCCTCCTCGACGACCCCAGGGAGGCGATACGCGAGGTGGCCGTAAAAGCCATCGGACGCATAGGCGGGGAAAATGCGGTCCCATGTCTGCTCCTGGCGCTCAGGGACAGAAGCCTCAAGGTGGCGCAGCAGGCAGTTGTATCCATGGGAAGGGTGAGAGACCCGCACATACTGCAAAGACTTATAAAATTTGTGAAGGATAAGGACGAGCGCTTCTGTTTCTATGCCATCGGGGCCATGAAGGAACAAGGGGATCCAATCGCCATTTTCTCACTCATGGAAGCCCTGCGCGATTCGCCGCGCGAGCTGACAGTCGCGGCTCTCGAAGCGCTTGGGGCGCTTGGAAGAAAAGAGGCCTGCCGGGCCGTGCTTGAAACGGCGCGCACGGAAGACATGGATATTCTCATGGTCTCCGTCCGGACGCTTGGCCGGATTGGATGCGAAAAAGCCGTTCCGCTGCTGACGGAGCTTCTCTCGCACGCCCATTGGAGCATCAGGGCGGCGGCGGCGGAGGCCCTTGGCAGGGCAGGAGATGATGCGGCTTGCGAGGCGCTGCGCTCCGCGCTGAAAGACAAGGATGTCATGGTGAGGGAAATCGCCGCCAAGGCTCTTGCGGCGCTGCACAAAAACATTGCTGCACGCGCTTGATCCATTTCCCGGATTGGAAACTGTCGAGATTAATATTCAGAGTTTTTTATGAATTTTAACACGATAAATGGGACGGAAGCCGCGCCCGACGTGGCCGAGAGGGAGAGCGCCTATAGAGAAAAGGCCTTGTCGGAGTTTGAATTCAGGCTTCTCAGGGATTATATACATGATTATTGCGGAATTTTTTTCGAGGACGCAAAAATCCAGACGCTCGCTATCAGGCTTTCTTCGCGTATGGCCGTCCTGGACATCGGCTCATTCTCGGAGTATTACAATTATCTGAAGTTCCACCCGCGCGGCGGGGAGGAAATGGCGGACCTGATACCAAGACTCACCAACAACGAAACCTATTTCTTCAGAGAAATAAACCAGCTTTCATTGCTTGTCGCGCGGCTTAAGGAAAAAATAAAAAAGGACGGCGCCGAGAATTTTCAGGTTCTGTCGTGCGGCTGTTCGTCGGGAGAAGAGGCGTACACCCTGGCAATAATGCTGGAAGAGGCCGGGGTTTACGACCAGTGCAAAGTAGACATAACAGGCATGGACATCGACCAGAAAATCCTGCAAAAGGCGGAGTCCGCCGAGTTCACGGCATATTCTTTGAGAGCAACCGGCAGGGAAACGGCGGACAGGTATTTCTTACGGGATGGAGAAAAATATCTCCTGAATGAGCGGATAAGGAAACGCGTCCGGTTCGTGCGCGGAAACATGATAGACCGGCATCCCTTGGGAATGTTCAAGAACGTGGACGCAATATTGTGCCGGAACGTCTTCATTTATTTTTCAGATTCTGCCATATGCAGGACCGTGGAATCATTTTATGAAACGCTTGCCGGCGACGGGTGCCTCCTGCTTGGACATTCCGAGTCACTCGCGCGCATAACGGACATATTCATTACAGAGCGCCACAAAAACACTATGATTTACGTAAAAAGCGAGAAGTAATATGGCCAGAAAGATAAGGGTGCTTGTAGTGGACGACTCGGCGTTCATGCGTAAGGCCCTGTACAGGATGTTATCGTCTGACCCGATGATAGAGGTGATCGACATGGCATCGGACGGCGAGGAAGGATATAAAAAAGCCAGGATGCTTAAACCGGACGTCGTTACCCTTGACGTGCGGATGCCCGGCATGGACGGCCTGGATGCCCTCAGGATGATAATGGCGGACTGCCCGGCGCCGGTTCTTATGCTTTCGTCTCTGACCTCCGAAGGCGGCGAGGTGACCCTCAGGGCGCTCGACCTGGGCGCGGTCGATGTAATCGATAAATCCTCCGCCCATACCGCGATGGACATACTTGGCATCGCGGGAGAGCTAACATCGAAAGTCAGGGCGGTGGCGGGCGTAGATACGGATAAAATAGTAAAAAAACCGGCGCCGGCCAGCCAGGCGCGCACGCAAATCGTCCCTCCTCAATCCGATATTACGGCCAAAGCCGACACTGGGGAAATGAAGGTGGTGGCAATCGGCGCTTCAACCGGCGGGCCGCCCGCGCTGCAGGAGATACTGTCCAATCTCCCCTCCGGCCTGAATGCGGCGTTTCTCGTGGTGCAGCATATGCCCGTGGGCTTCACCGCTTCCCTGGCGGAAAGGCTGAACAGCCTTTCAAGACTGGAGGTGTCGGAGGCCTTCGACGGCGACCTTGTAAGGCCGGGGAAATGCCTTATCGCGCCTTCGGGACTGCATATGACT
>JAKAHE010000091.1 GCA_021815285.1 Nitrospirota bacterium | reverse complement strand
ATTGTCGAGCGTTCCTTTCACGGGCTTCTTTGCTATGAGGTAATATCTGCCCTTTGCCGCAGAGATGCTGAAAGAACCCTTGTTTTTCGTCGGCCCGGCCTTGTAATCCGCCGGCCCCTTGAACCCGGTATTATATTTCGAGTAGAGATATACGTACGCCCCGTCAAGCGGCTTTCCCTCGCAGTTCACCTTCCCGCTGATTATGCCTGCGGCAAGGGAATTGCCGGGCAATAAAAGCAGGACGGCGCAAAAGAACAGGAAATATTTCATGACAACCCCTTTCGGAATGATTTAATCTCAGTTTATCCCGGCGCCCTTTATTTTTGCTTCCTTCCAGCCGCTGTAATTTATGCGGTCTTCGAGGTATATCCCGGAGTAGCCTTTGTAGGTGCGCGTGGGTCGGTCGTAGCCGTCTATAAGGCTTTTTATGTTTGCCTGCGGCCCCTTGCTGTCCATCTCCTGGGTTACGTCCGCGCCCCACCAGTTTCCCGTGGCGTCCACGCTGCCCATTATCTTCGCCCCGTCGTCAAGCTTCTCGGGCACCGCCTTTGCCCGGCTGGCCATGTTGATATTCTGGGCCTGGCGTCCCCTTGTCGGCTTATGCTTTACACGGCGCTCCCAGTCGGACGACATGTTGCCGAGCTCCACCTGTATCTTGTTGTTCCAGATATTGTTGCCGTTTATCAGGGCGTATGACGACAGATGCAGGTATATCCCCTTTTCGTTGTCGTGTATGTCGTTGGCCGTGATGGTCGGATGTGATATCTGGATGCAGAGAATCGCCTTCTTGTTCTTATAGAAATCGTTATTCTTCACTACCGGGCTGGACGCGCGGAAGCACACCAGCCCTTCCTTGTTTCCCGTCAGCTCGTTTTTTTCGAATATCGGCGAGGTATACTGCTGGCATACCGCGCCGGTTATGTTGTTTATGAAACGGTTGCTCTTGATGGTAAAAACAGTGCCCGCGATACTGGCGAAAAGACCGCAGTTGTTGTCTTTTATGACATTGCCCTCTATAAGCTGAGCGGCCTGGACGGATATTCCGGTATCGCAGCCGGTAATGGTATTGTTCCTGATAAGCGGCTCCGAGTTCTGTGAAGAAAGGATGCCGTATTGCCTGCACTTTTCTATGGTATTACCGGTTATGGTCGGGAACGCGCCCATCTGACAGCTTATGCCGGATCCGGCAATGTCCCGGATGGTGTTCCCGGAAATAACCGGCTTCGCCTTCCTCGCAAGCATTATTCCCTGCTGGCCCTGGGTAATCGTGCAGTTTTTTATCTCCGGCGAGCAGGAGGCTATGCTTACCGAAGCGGCGTAGGAGATTATGCATCTTTTGAGCGATGAGCCGGGAGCGGAGCCTTTCTTTGGTTCGCTGAAGTTTATGCCCGGCCAGCACCCCGCCACCGGCGAGCTGTCTTCAGAGGTGAAGGTAACAGGAGCGGATTTATTCCCTACAGCCTTCAGGACTCCTTCGACGTTAAGTCCAGCCTTGTCGCTGAATCTCACCACGGCCCCCGGCATTACCCTGAGCGTAACCTTCTTCGGCACTTTCACCGCCTGCAAGACGCTTACCTTTCCTGCCCAGACGGTATCCTTGCTTAAAACAGGCTGGTTTACCGTCATGTCCGCGGCGGCCAGACCGGAAACCGATGCCACGGCCATGAAACCCGCCACGGCAGAAAAGAATTTAAAATACCTTGAATACATTAAAAAACCTGATTATACCCTCGGCTTCTCCGGGAACGCACCAAACCCGGAAAGATGCAATTTCCGTGCCCTGGAATCACCGCTCCGAGAGGGTCAGGGCGTAGAGATAACCGTCGCGGGAGGAAGCGTATACCGTAGCCCCGCCGGGGCCGGTCGTAACATTCTGCACCGCGTTGCCCGCCTTGAAAAAAGCCAGCAATCCCCCGGTGTTAGGGTTAAGACAGTATACATCGCCGGAGTTGTCCCCGTAAAGTATTTTGTCGCTCCCGCCGCCCCCTTTTGCCGCCGGAAAACCGCCCAAGGCCGCCACGGGTGACGAATATATGACACCCCCCCCGGTGAATTTCCAAAGCGTTTTACCAGTGCTCCTTGTTAGCGCGTAGAGCGTCCCGGCGCAGTCGCCAATGTAGACGAGGTTGCCTAAGATTAGTGGAGAGGAGTATACGATTATGGAGCCGGTCTTGTATTTCCAACGGATATGCCCGGTAAGTTCGTTAAAACAATAAATTCTGCCGTCCGCGGAACCGAAATATACGCAGGAAGCGGGGGTGCCCGTGTTGTCCGAAACGGGAGAGCTTAAGACGGCCCCGCCAGCCTCGATTTTACGATATACATGCCCGTCCGCAAGCCCCAGGGAATACAATGTCTTGTCTGCCGAACCGACGTAAATGCATGGAAGCTTGCTTGGCGGCTTAAGTCCTGACGCCGCCCACGAAGACAGAAGGAGCCTGCTCCTTATTGGCCCGCCGGTTTTGAATTCCCAGATTTTCCCGCCAGTTTCCGCATTCAGGGCATAGACCGAACCGTTGAATCCGCCCATGTAGAGAACCCCGTCATAAACCACGGGGCTCGCCTGCCGGTGGTCGTCGAAATTGCTCTTCGGCATACGGAACTTCCAGATAAGTTTCCCGTTTTTTTCGTTGAGGCAATAGATATACCTGTTCCAGGAACCGAAATAAACCTTCCCGCCCGTTATTGCCGGGGTGGAGTCCACGCAGTCACCGGCGTCGAATTTCCAGATTAATTTGCCGTTATCTGCCCGAACGGCATAGAAATTATGGTCCCAGGAACCGAAATATACCGCGCCTTTATCCTCCACCGCTCCGCCGTCAACATATGCCCCGGCCTTGAATTTCCACTTTATTTTTATCCCCGGCCCGTCAGTTCCCGCGCCGATTACCGCCCGCGAGAGTGGAAGTGTAATATCTGCCTTTCCTATCGCCGGGTCTTGGGTTTTGTCGTGGATTTTCTTTCTGATTTCGGCTATATCCGGCGTCCCCCACCAGTCCTCGGAGAGCTTTATGTCGTCCTTGTGGAAGTCCCCGAGGCGCAGATTCATGCCACCGTTTCCGTAGATATTGTTGTGCTCTATGGTGCAGGCGGAGTCCTTTTCGTTTAAAAATATCCCGTCCCAGTTGCCCGTAATGTCGCAGAATGTCACGTCTACCTTCGACTGCCAGAAGTTCAGCCCCTTGCCCGAATTGCCGATTATATCGCAGTGGTCGAAGCTCGCCCTGCAAAGCCCGAGGCGGCTCCCGTCCTCGTTTTTTGTGATAACGGAGCGGGAAACGGACAGGCGTGAGAAATGCGCGTGAATCGTATAGGCGGAGTATTCGAAGCGGCACCGTGAAAATACATCTCCCGTGGAATGGTCGAGGAAAATACAGCCCCAATCGCCGGGATTTGCGGGTCTACCCGCCTCTGGCTCGGCGGAAGTAAAGGTTATCTCCCTTCCTTTTTCGCCCTTGGCGATAATTTTACCCTCCACCCTGATACCGCTTCCCGGAATAAGTATTTTGGACGCGGCGTTATCCGGAACCTGGAGTTTTTTGAAAAGCACCTTCGTCCCGGGCGCGATTTTAAGCGTCACCCCCTCCGGAACAAACACCACGCCGTCCACCAGGACTGTTCCGCTCCAGATGGTATCTTTTGTTATGGTTGAATTGGATTTATCGTATATGACCGGTTCCGCGGCATGGGCGGAAAACTGGAGAAGAAAAGCGAATAATATTGTTGAAATCCAGGCTATCGATGATTGCCGGCTCATCATTTTCCGCCAACCACGCCCGCCGTAATGTCAAGGCCTCCGACTGTCTTTCCGGCCACGATAACCACGGAATGATCGGGGTTTCCGTCGTAACGTCCCCAGTACTGGCCGTTGTCCACGGGCTTGCCGAGGACGCTCCTCGCGCCGAGGTAATACTTGCCGGAGAAAGGCACTTCGAGGCTGAAAACCCCATCGTCCCCGGTCTTCCCGGACACTATAGCAGGCCGGTTGGTCATCGTGTCGTTCTTATACAGGCAGGCGTACATGCCTTTGAGCGGTTTCCCGTTCTTGTCCTTTATCGTCCCGGAGACGATGGTAAAGCCCTGCCCGCCCGGCGCGGCCTTCTCCACCTTCATCATCACCGGGAATTCGACATGCAGAACCTTTCCCTTGTATACCACGAGCGGGTTTGTGTCGAGGTAGCCGTAATAATCCCCCACCTTGAGCGGGCCTGTTACCTCCCTGTTCATCCGCTTCCTCGCCACGAGGTAATACGTTCCCTCGTTCATCCGCATCTTGAAGCGACCATCCACGCCCGTCGGCGGGGACATGTAATATCCAAGCCCCCTGAAGGAACTGTCGGAGTCAAGGTATATGTAGATAGTAACGCCGTCGAGCGGCTTGCCGTCGAGCGTAACGGTTCCCTCGATACCGCCTTTTCCCTTTTCCTTGCAGGCGGTCGCCTCCCGGTCTTTGGGTTTCACCATAAGGTTTATGGTTATTTTGGCCGTCCTGAACGGGTCTATTACTACCGGATTCCCGCCGTAGAAGGCGTAGAGATCTCCCGGGGCCGGTCGACCGGCGTCGGCCAATCGACTGGCGCCGGGACCCTCGTCCGGCCCGGCAAGTTTTTTCATTGCCGCGAGGTAAAAAGGCCCGCGCGGGAGCTTCATTTTGAATGTCCCGTCGGGGCCGCTGGTAACGGGCGGCGCGGACTCTTTCCTGAAAAGCTCTGCCGGGTCTGTGTACGCATATACCGTCGCGCCCGGCATCGGCTTTGCGTGGAACATCACCCTTCCGGTGACATAACCTGTCTGGGTAGCAAAAGATGCTGAAGGAATGGCGAGAAAGCACAGGAAGCATACCAGAAAAAGCGATGCCGCAATTTTTATTTCCGAAACTCTCATGCTGCTCCCGACCGTATATTATGGCGTTACAAAAACAGGCCGCCTACGGGCTTAACTTACCCATAGGCGGCTGATTTATTTGCTCATAAGAAGGATTGCACGGGACGCCGCCTTTGCGTTTATCTGCGTCGCTTCCCCTGCCCCTTTATTTACCTGCCCCCCCCGCGGCCCGGTTTAGAACTTCGCGCAGGCGCTCGCATTAAACACGTCGCTCATGCCCGGGTTGTAGGGCGCGGCAACGGCGACGGAGAGCGGATAGCGAAGTCCATTGTCCGCCACCGCCATCGGATAGAGCTTCTTCTGCATGGCCAGCGACCTTGGCTCGGTTATTTTTATTCTCTGGGCGGTATGGACGTTCAGCTTATAGCCTATAAGCCCGCTCGGGAATATCGCTTCGATGTCGTAGTTGTGCCTGTGGTCAACGCCGAAGTGCTGGGTGAGCGGGTTCTGTGCGCAGAATCCGGTCGCAGTCTGGACTTCGCTCATGCCCCTGTAATGCCTCATGTCGCCCATGTGCCCGGCGTCGAAGACGCGGATTTTTGTGCCTACGCCGTCCATGTTGCTTATGGTGCCTTTGGCGTCAACCTCTATCCAGTTCTTGTTGACGTTCAGGTTCCTGAGAAGCGCGGCAGGCTCAGCCCAGTTGACTACGTAGAGGTCGAGAGACCCATTGCCGTAGATGTCGCCGCAGGCAACGCCCTTCTTGCGGAAGGCCGTCATCTTGCAGTCCGGGTTCTGCTCCGTAATGTTCGTGAACTTGCCGTTGCCATCGTTCAGGTAGAGTTGGCTTGCGAACTTGCAGTCCGCCTCGTAGAGAGAGGGATAGCCGGAGTTGTTGATGTCCACCCAGCACGGGCCTTTCCCCCAGTGGTCCGGCTTGTCGTCAAGCCCGGCGAAATGGGTGACATCCGTGAAGTGGCCTGTGCCGTCGCCTTTCATAAGCCTGTTGGGACCGACGTAATTCGAGATGTAGACGCTCATGTGTCCGGAATGGTCGTAGTCCGCCCAGGTCGCGCCAAGCGTCCAGTTCGGGTCGTCGAGCCCGGACTGCTTGGAGTAGTCTGCAAACCTGATATGGCCAGGCGTGCTGACGTTTAAATAGAGCTTGTTCGGCTCACCCGCAGGATAGCGGCCACGGCAGACATAGAGGTCGTCCCAACCGTCTTCGTTCACGTCCACCGCCTGCGCGCTCCAGCTCCAGCCGCGCAATTTGCCGAGACCAGCCTGTTTGGTTACGTCCCGGAACTTTATATGGCCCGGGGTGGACTCGTTATGGAAGAGCCTGTCCTCGCTGTGCACACCGTAGTTGGAGAGGAAGAGGTCGAGCTTGCCGTCGTGGTCGAAGTCACACAGAAGCGCGCCATATGTGAAGTCCTTGTAGCCCGCGAGGCCTGAGGACTCGGTGACGTCCTTGAATTTGCCGTTGCCGAGGCCCTTGTAGACCTTTACGGAGTCTACCTCGAACCTGCCGCCCTTGGCGACAATGAGGTCCTCGTGGCCGTCGTTCGTGAGGTCGCCCATCACGGAACCCATCGAGAAGCCGGTATCCCACAGCCCGGCCTTCACGGTCTCGTTCGTGAACTTGCCGTTGCCGTCGTTGTGGTAAAGGACGTTGTGGCCGCCCTTGTTCGACTTGAAAATATCGACCCGGCCATCGCCGTCGTAGTCGAAAAGTATTACGCCCTTGCCGTGTCCGTTGTCGTCAACCCCCGCCTCCTTAGCCACGTTCTGGAAGAAGTGGAAGTTCTTTGCCGCATTGGCGGATGCGGCGTAGATGACCAGCCCGACCAGCAAGGCCAGCATCAGCAGTCTGCCCATAATCTTCATAAAACCCTCCTTTCAGGATTTAAAAAATTACCAGACCTTGTGCACAGTTATATCTATGTCTTTTATCTTCTGACCCTTCCTCAGCATAACGCCCGACGGGTCAACCGTCCCCTCGTCATACCTGCCGTAAAAATCGCCAACCTTCGGAGGGCCGCCGAAGGTGTCCCGCGCCTGGAGGTAGTAAGTTCCGCCCTTGGGAAGGTATACGACAAACTTGCCGTCAGGGCCGGTCTTGTCGGATACGTATTTCGGCCTCTCGGACATCTGCGCGTATGTGTATACCTGCACGCGGAAACCCTGCATCGGGTTGCCGTCGCTGTCCAGTATCTTGCCGGATATGGAAGTATCGGATGGCGCCCAGGCGCCGAAATACTTTTTATCGTCTTCCTTCGTCCTGATAACAAGGTTCTGCGTCTGGATGACGCCATTTTTCACGATGATGTCCACCATGGGGCTTTTCTTGTCCTTCCCCTCCCTGAGCGGACTCCCGGGCTCTCCGTCCTTGTGCTTGCGGGCTACTATCGTATACTCGCCGTCAGGCAGACCGACCTCGAAGCTCCCGTCGGCCTTCGTCGGTTCGGACATTACATAGGGCGGGCCGTGAGGCTCCGCGCCTTTCTCGTAGACAAATATATACGCGCCTTCGACAGGCGTCATTACAACGCCACGGACGCCTGAACTGGAGGCCGTGCCGGCAGACTGGCCGGCGGAAGTCGCGCATCCTCCAAGGCCGACTAAAGCAAGGACAATAACCGCCGCTGCGGCAATATATACAGAGATTTTAAAACGAGCAATACTCCCCCGCAATCCCTCAGACCTTCCGCTCTTCACTATCCCTACCCCGTTGATTCTTAATTGTTAACAGAACCTGGCTTACCCGTCAATCGACAAAACAGATTCCCCTCTATGTGACATGCAAAAACCGAACCAACACAAGATATGCGCTATATTTATTTAAACCTTTATTATCAATAAGATATGTGTTTCCAGCCCGCGTCGCGCCCCGAAGTTGATGAAATTCCCGCAGCAGGTGCGCGTTATTGCACAGCGTCGCCACATTCCGCGCCCGTTGCCCCGGTGGCAGGATATTGTCAAGCCTGGCGAAAACTTACTTTCTTTTCAGGCGGAAAGAAAGTAAACAAAGAAAAGCCGGGCGGTTTTGCTTTCCATTTACTGCTCAGAAGGCGTAGTGGTGCGGGCAGTCCCTGTCCCGCAGGTCGTAGTATTTCCTGGTCATTCCTGGGGAAAGCCAGGGTTCTATTTCCTTCAGCGCAGCCTCAAAATGCCTCATGCCGATTATCTTTTCGCCGGATTTTACGGCGGATAACCCCGCGCGTTTACAGAGAGATTCTATATCCCATCCAACGTATCCCTCTGTCAATTCCGCCAGGCGGCCTATGGTTACTTCGT
>JAKAHE010000090.1 GCA_021815285.1 Nitrospirota bacterium | reverse complement strand
TCCGATCGTGCCGATATACAAGGCTACTGCCGGCCTTACCTGCCGGCAGATTCGTTCCATCATAAAAGGCGTAGTTGACGAGTTTGCGCAAAAGCTTGGCGAGTTCCTTCCGGAGGAGATGCTTTGGAAATATAAAATTCCGGCGCTGCCGATTGCCGTGAAGGAGACCCATTTTCCGGAGAAGGAGACTGATGTAAACCTTCTGAACGCGAAGGGGACGAGGGCGCAGAAGCGGCTTGTATTCGACGAGTTTCTGCTCCTCGAGCTCGGCCTTATGTCCATGAAAAAATGCCGCTCCAAAACCCCGGGCCGGGCCATGAAAGGGAACGGCGGCTTGAGGAAGGAGTTCAGAAGCAGGCTGCCGTTCAGGCTGACTCAGGCGCAGGAGAGGACTATACGGGAGATAAGCCGTGACATGGAACGGCCTGCCAGGATGAACCGGCTTATCCAGGGTGATGTCGGCTGCGGCAAGACTGTCGTGGCGCTTATGGCCGCGCTCCAGGCGGCGGAATCAGGCGCGCAGTCTGCTATTATGGCCCCGACGGAAATACTTGCCGAACAGCACTACCTAAGCGTAAATAAATACCTTGCTCCGCTGGGGGTTAAAGTCGCCCTCCTGACTGGCTCCGTAAAAAAAAAGGACAGGGAAATAATACTCAAGGGGCTTGTCGATGGCGAGACACAGTTGGTTGTAGGCACACACTCGCTCATACGGGAAGGAGTGGCATTTAATGACCTGGGGCTGGTAATCGTGGACGAGCAGCATCGGTTCGGCGTAATGCAGAGGGCAGAACTTTCAAATAAAGGCATAAATGCGGACGCCCTGGTTATGACCGCTACGCCGATACCGAGGACGCTGGCCCTCACGGTGTACGGAGACCTGGACATCTCCGTGATAGATTCCCTGCCGCCCGGCAGGACGCCCGTCCGAACGAAGCTGTTCGACGATTCCGGAAGGCCGGAAGTTTACAGATTGCTTAAGAGCGAGCTTAAGAAAGGCGCGCTGGCTTATGTGGTTTATCCCCTTGTGGAGGAATCCGAGAAGAGCGACCTCAAGGCGGCGAAGGAGGGCGCGGAGAACCTGGCGAAAATATTTGGGGAATATAACATTGGCCTGCTCCACGGCAGGATGAAGCCGGAAGAGAAGGAATCAGTCATGGAGGATTTCCGCTCCGGGAAAATCAGGCTTCTTGTGGCGACGACGGTTATAGAAGTCGGACTGGACGTGCCGGAGGCAACAGTGATGGTCGTTGAACATGCGGAGCGTTTCGGCCTCTCCCAGCTTCACCAGCTCCGAGGCAGGGTGGGACGCGGAAGCGGGCAGTCATATTGTATTTTGATGGCTGGAAGGATGGCGGACAACTCTCGCGCGAGGCTACAGGCGATGATTAAGAATTCATCCGGGTTCGATATAGCGGAAGAGGATCTTAAACTTCGCGGGCCGGGCGAGTTTTTCGGGACGAAACAATCCGGACTTCCGGAGATAACCTATGGCGACATAATCCGGGACCATAAAATTATTGAGGCCGCGAGGGCCGAGGCTTCCGCTATAATCGAGAGGGACCTGGAGCTTCAGTCGGAAACCTGGCGCGTTTTAAGTCTGGAACTTAAAAATAAATGGATGGGCAGGCTGGAGCTTGTTAAAATCAGTTAGAAATATTTATAATAACCCATTCCCATTCTTGACGGGAGAGGGCTTCGGAGAGGGCGACTCATGATTCTCTGGGACAGGGTAAAGAAGAGCCTGGACAGCGGAGTGGAGAAAGTGACGCGGGTATCCAAGGCGTTATCGGAGAGGGCGCGGATAGAGGCCGCAGTGGCAAGGCTCCTTATCGACAAGGGCAGTCTTGAGACGAGGGAGGAGAAGGCAATAGGCAGGCTTGGAGGGCGTGTCTATTTGCTGTGGGAGCAGAAGAGCCGCGGTATTATGAGGGATCAGGAAGTGCTGGATGCGCTCCGGGAGATAAACAGCCTGCGCGAAGAGATTTCTCAGATAAATCTGGCCATACAGAAGGTATCCCTGGGGGAAGGGGAAGCTTAAATGGGGATCTTCGTCTACGTCGAATTTTTCCTGTACGGACTTGTCGTCGGGAGCTTTCTGAACGTCTGCATCTACAGGATTCCAAGGAAAAAATCGGTAGTCTCCCCGCCATCGGCATGTCCGTCCTGCGGGACGAAGATTAAGCCCTGGCACAATATCCCGATTCTAAGCTATGTCATGCTGCGGGGCAGGTGCGCCTATTGCGGCGCGGGAATATCGGCGAGATACCCGTTAATAGAGCTTCTGAACGCTCTGCTTTATCTGGCCGCACTCAGGCGTTTCGGACCGAGCCCGGCAGGCGTCCTTGTCATGGCGCTTATTTCGACCTTCATAGTAGTGACGTTCATAGACCTGGAACATCAGATTATACCGGACAGCATAACGCTTCCGGGAATAGCGCTGGGGCTTATACTTGGGCCGCTCGTGTTAAGGGCCCCATACACTCCTTGGCATACAGGCTTTTTCAATTCCCTTATTGGCATGGCGCTTGGCGGAGGGGTATTTTATTTAATAGCTGCCGTAAGTCGTGGCGGGATGGGCGGAGGCGACATAAAGCTTATCGCTATGATAGGAGCGTTTCTGGGATGGAGGGCCGTGCTGCTGACAATTTTTGTCGGTTCGCTTCTCGGTGCAATTACAGGCATATGGCTCATGGTATTCAAGGGGATGAAGAGGAAAACGCCTATACCTTTCGGCCCGTTTCTGGTCGCCGGGGCGATGTCGGCAATTTTCTACGGTTCGACCTTTTTCCGGTGGTATGGTCGTCTAACCCTTTGAAATTCCAGATACAGTTCGTCGGGGAAATGTTTTTTCCACGGCATTAATTGCTTGACAATTTTTACTTACGTCTGTATAATTCTTCTGTTTTTTTAGCTTTTTATGCCGCTTCCCAGGGGGGGATTTTGAGGTTTTTCAAGGCCCCGCCCCTGTAGAATAAGCGGTATTTTGCGCCCTTTTCCGGGAGAGGGTCATGGAGATAAAGGTCATTGACATCCCCGTTGAGGGTCTTAATGTCGAACTTTCCGAGGAAGCTGCCGCATTTGAAGGGCTTGGCGAAGATGTAAAGGCGGCCTCGAAGGTCTTGGCTTTTTTTTCGCTTAAGAAAATCGGCACTACGGTATATCTTTCCGGAAGCATGGAGACCGAAATAGGGCTTGTATGTTCCCGATGCGGAAAACCGTTTGAAGCGCATGTCGAGGCCGGGCTCAAGCTGGATATGGTTCCTCTTGAGTCTCTGCCGCGCGAGGAAGAGAAGGAGCTTCACGCAGACGACCTCGATGTAGAATTTTATAAAAACGGCATCATAGACCTTAAGGAATTTATCCGCGAGCAGATACTCCTTCAGGTCCCGATGAAGCCGCTCTGCTCGGATGACTGCCGAGGGCTCTGCCAGTATTGCGGCCAGGATCTAAACATCGCGCAGTGCTCTTGCGCCCCCCCTTCCGGGCATCCGGGCCTTTCGGGTCTGAAAGACCTCCTGGGGAAATAGGAGGTCGGAAGATGTGGGAACCGGTTGATCGCGCCGGTCTGAGGCGTTTTAAATAAGCAAGGGGCGCAAGCCCTCTGGCGCAGTTGATAGCGCCACTGTAATGAAACTGAAAAGGAGCATAAATGGCAAACCCGACTAATAAAACCTCCAAGGCCAGGACGGCCAAGAGGAGGACTCACAAAAAGCTGTCTCCACTGAACGTCTCGCTCTGTCCGCAGTGTCACGAACCGAAGCTGCCCCACCGCGTTTGCATGAGTTGCGGAACCTACAGGGGCCGCGAGGTCGTCTCGATAGAAGAAATCTGACGCCGGATACGATGAGAATAGCTGTAGATGCCATGGGGGGTGATTTTGCCCCCGGGGCAGCCGTAGAAGGCGCGGTAGAAGCGGCGCGCGAGCTCGGGGTTGGAATAATACTGGTCGGCGACCAGGCGAAGGTGAACCGCGAGCTTACGCTGTACGATACGTCGGGGCTTGACATACGGGTTCTTCATACATCCCAGGTTGTGGAGATGCGGGAACACGCAAGCGTGATATTCCGCAAGAAGAAGGACTCGTCTATAAGGGTTGCCGCCGAAATTGTGAAGGCGGGCGAGGCGGTAGCGGTCGTCAGCGCAGGCCATTCCGGCGCAGCGATGGCTTCCGCCCTTTTCGTTCTCGGCCCGATGAAAGGCGTGGAGCGTCCGGCAATAGCCGCGAGGCTTCCGAACGTGAATGGTTTCTCGCTTGTACTGGATGTCGGAGCCAACGTGGACTGCAAGCCTGTTCACCTGCTCCAGTTTGCCGTGATGGGGGATGCTTTCTCCCGCAAGGTGCTGGAAATCCAGAAGCCTAAGGTAGGGCTTCTTTCCATAGGCGAAGAGGACACCAAGGGCAACGAGCTTACGAAAGAGACGTTCAAACTGCTTAAACAGAGCAGGCTGAACTTCATAGGCAACGTTGAAGGCCGCGACATCTTCAACGGCAGAGCGGATATAATCGTCTGCGACGGTTTCATCGGGAATGTCGCCTTGAAGATAAGCGAGGGGCTGGCCGAGGCCATGAACTCGCTTCTCAGGCATGAGATAGAGGGCGCTCCCGGCGGACAGGTTGGTTATCTGCTCCTGCGCGGGGCTTTCAGGAATTTCAAGAAAAAAATCGATTATTCGGAATATGGAGGCGCGCCGCTTTTGGGGATAAACGGAATCTGCATAATAAGCCACGGCCACTCGTCTCCGAAGGCCATCAAGAACGCCGTCAAGGCCGCAAGGGACTTTCATGCGAAGCAGGTAAACCGGCATATACAGGAAGACATAGAGTCCATGGTCGCAGGTCTCCCCGCCGCACCGCGCGCCGGCCAGCCGGACTCAGCCGGCGACTGCGAAAAAGAGGGCGCGGTAAAATGATAATGTCAAGAATCCTCGGCACCGGGTCTTATGCGCCGGATACCGTGCTTACCAATCATGATCTTGAGAAAATGGTGGAAACCTCCGACGACTGGATCGTCGAGAGGACCGGTATCCGCGAGAGGAGAATCGCCGGCAAGGACATAGCCTCATCGGACCTGGCCTTCGAGGCGGCCAAAAAAGCGCTCAAGGCGGCGGGCCTGAAGGCGTCCCAGATAGACCTGATAATCGTCGCAACGGTAACGCCGGACATGATGTTCCCGGCCACAGCCTGCATTCTTCAGGCGAAGCTTGGCGCCAGGAAGGCAATCGCATTCGATATTTCCGCCGCATGTTCCGGGTTTATATTCGCGCTCGCCGCCGCCGATAATTTCATAAAGAGCGGATTATACAGAAACGCCATTGTCGTCGGCGCCGAGACGCTTTCCAAGATAACGGACTGGACGGACAGGAACACCTGCGTCCTATTCGGAGACGGCGCCGGGGCTGTCGTGATAGGCCCGTCTGAAAACGGCTGCGGTATAAAATCTGCGCACCTGCACACCAACGGAAAGCAGGGAGACCTGCTGTACATTCCGGGCGGCGGCTCCCGCAATCCGGCCACTGCGTACAGCATAGAGTCCAGGATGCACTTCATAAAGATGCGCGGGAACGAGACCTTCAAAATCGCCGTCCGCGCCCTTGAAGAGGTTGTAAACGAGGCGCTCGACGCCAACGGACTCAAGGCCGCCGACATCGATATGGTAGTGCCGCACCAGGCGAACCTCCGGATAATCCAGGCCACGGCAAAACGTCTCGGCATACCGATGGACAAGGTTGTGGTAACGATAGACCGTTACGGCAACACCTCCGCCGCATCGATACCGATTGCCATTGACGAGGCCGTCCGGGATGGCCGTATCGCCCCCGGGAAAAACGTGGTCCTCGAGGCCTTCGGCGGCGGGCTTTCGTGGGCGTCGGCGCTGATAAAATGGTAGTTGTATTTTGTAGGGGCGCAATTCTATTGCGCCCGACGGCGCGATTAATCACGTCCCTGCAATTTCATAAAATCGAGGTGCTATAATGGATTATTTTCTTACTGATACCCAAGCGGAGATACAAAATCTCGCCCGGCAGATTGCGCAGGAAAAAGTAAAACCCGTGAGGGCGGAGCTGGACGAAAAAGAAGAGTTCCCCTGGGAGATAATGAAAATCCTCGCGCAGGCGGACCTCTTCGGGCTTTATATCCCTGAGGAATATGGAGGTTTCGGCGGCGGAGCATTCGAGAACTGCCTTGCCGTCGAGGAGCTTTCCCGCGTCTGTATCGGCGTCTCTGTCAGCTTTGCGGCCAGCGGCCTGGGAGCATATCCTATACTGCTATTCGGCAGCGATGAGCAGAAGAAAAAATATCTTCCGCAGATAGCGTCCGGCCAGAGGCTCGCGGCGTTCGGACTTACCGAAGCCGGTGCAGGCTCCGACGCGGGAGGGACCCGCACTACGGCAGTCCTCGATGGAAACGAATATGTCATTAACGGCACGAAGCAGTGGATAACCAACGGCGGCGAGGCCGAGATTTATACCGTTATCGCCATGACTAACCCGGCAAAAGGCAGCCGCGGGGCTTCGGCGTTCATCGTGGAAAAGGGCACGCCTGGCTTCTCTTTCGGCAAGAAAGAAAAGAAGATGGGAATCCGTTCATCGGCGACGAGGGAACTCGTCTTCGAAAATTGCAGAGTTCCCAAGGAAAATCTGCTCAGCAGGGAGGGCATGGGTTTTCTGGTCGCCATGAAGACGCTTGATAAATCCCGCCCCGGCATCGGCTCGCAGGCGGTGGGCCTGGCCCAGGGCGCGATAGACGAGTGCGTGGAATACGCGCGAGAGAGACGGCAGTTCGACCAGCCGATAATATCTTTTCAGGCCATCCAGCACATGCTGGCGGACATGAGCACGCAGACCGAGGCCGCGAGGGCGCTTGTATATGCCGTGGCGAAGTTTATCGACTCCGACCCGAAGGATGTGTCCAAGGCATCGGCAATGGCAAAGCTTTTCGCCTCCGACGTTGCGATGAAGGTGACCGTGGACGCCGTGCAGGTAATGGGCGGCTACGGCTACATGCGCGAATATCCCGTCGAGAAGATGATGCGCGACGCCAAGATACTCCAGATATACGAAGGCACGAACCAGATACAGAGAAATGTAATAGGGGCCGCGCTGATTAAGGAAGCCGCCGGGAAAAAGAAATGAATATCGCGGTCTGCGTAAAACAGGTGCCGGACGCCTCCGAGGTGAAAATAGACAAGGCCACGGGCACGATGGTGCGCGAGGGGGTTCCGGCCATTCTGAACCCCTTCGACGCCTATGCCGTGGAAGAGGCCATACGCCTGAGGGAAAAGCACGGCGGAAAGGTTACGGCCGTTACGATGGGGCCGCCGCAGGCAGGAGATGTCCTTAAGCACACGGTGGCGATGGGCGCGGACGATGTCATGCTTATCTCCGACCGAGCGTTCGCAGGGGCGGATACCTGGGCTACATCTTATACGCTGGGCCTTGGTTTAAAGAAGCTCGATTCGCTCGACCTCGTCATCTGCGGTAAGCAGGCAATAGACGGCGATACCGCGCAGGTCGGGCCTGGCGTGGCCGAAAACCTCGGCCTGCCGTTTGTCGCCTATGTCCGCAAAATCGTGGATGTCTATAACGGGAAGATGAAAGTGGAGAGGCTTATCGAGGACGGGTATGAGGTCGTCGAGGTAAGCCTCCCGGCAGTGATAACCGTGGTTAAGGAAATAAACACGCCGCGGATGCCGTCCTTGAAAGGCAAGATGAAGGCGAAGTCGCTGGATATAAAGCCGTTGAGCGCCGAGGCCATAGGCGCCGAAGCGGATAAAATCGGCCTTGCCGGTTCGCCGACTAAGGTAATGAAAGTATTCTCCCCGCCGCCCAAAGGGAACAGGGAAAGAATAGAAGGGACGCCGAATGAGCAGGCTGCGCGGCTGGTGGAAAAGCTCAGGGAGATGAAAATCTTATAATATGCCAATAATCGTAAAAGTCGACATATGCGTCGGATGCGAGGCATGCGTTAACGAATGCCCGTTCGGCGCAATCGAGATGAAGGATGAGAAGGCCGTCATCGGCGATAAATGCACGCTCTGCGGCGCTTGCGTTGACATCTGCCCGTCGTTCGCAATAGAGATGGTGGATGAGCCGAAGGCCGCCCCGGCTGCCGACCTCTCCGCATACA
>JAKAHE010000089.1 GCA_021815285.1 Nitrospirota bacterium | reverse complement strand
CTTCGGGCGCACGTAGAACCTGCCGTACGCCATCCCATGCAGACGGCTGACCTCCTTGCGGCTGAGGCTTTTCGTTGCCATGATCGGCGTGCCCCAGTCGTACTTGCGGTAATCCTTTTCCTCTATCCTGCCCTGCTCTTTCGCTTCTTTATAAAACTGCGTTCCCGGAAAAGGAGTTGCTATCCCAAGCCCCATGAAGTCTGAATATTTTATGGCAGATTTTATCAGGCTGTCCAGTGACTGCTTGCTGTCGTTCCAATGTCCGAACATCAGGCTGGTGAGCACCATTATCCCGTTTTTCTTAAGCAGGCCTATGCAATTTACGATGGTCTCAAGTTCTTCCCGTTTTTCCCAGTTGTCCATCATGGACTGGTCGAAGGACTCTATCCCCACAAGCACCTCAAACAGGCCGACCTTGCGTAATCTCGGTATAAGGTCTCTGTCCCTCATGATATGGTCCGGCCTGGCCTGTATCCAGAGATTCGCCTTAAGGCCCTTCTTCTCCATCAGCTCGCAGTATTCGAGATTGCGCTGTCTGTTCCATAGGAAATCGTTGTCGCCCAGAAGGAAAGTCCTGATGCCGTAATTCTTCTGGAGAAGTTCTATCTCCTCGACAATCTTCCAGGCGGATTTTCCGCGCCAGCGGTTTCCCCACCTCAGGGTCTCCGTGCAGAATGTGCATTTATAGCCGCAGCCCCGCGAGAACGACGGCACGACGCATTTAGGTCCTATGACGTCTATTGTATATAAAGGGCTGTCCATCGGAACACGATGATATGCGGGTATCGGGAGCGAGTCCAGGTTCTCGATGAAGGGGCGCGACTCCGTCCTGATAACCTGATAACCGTCCCGGAACGCAAGCCCTTTTATATTGGAAAAATCTTTTTCCCCGCCGCTTGCCGCCCTGATAAACTCGGCCAGCGTCTCCTCGCCTTCGCCGATACAACAAAAATCCACATCCGGCCCCAGCGACAGGACTTCTTCCGGCGCAAGCGTCGGATGCGTCCCGCCTATTATAACCTTCGTATGCGGACTAACCGTCTTAACGAGCCTGGCAGCGTTTAAAGAGTCGTAAAGATATGTTGTGCCTATGCAGCAAAGTCCAACGACATCCGGCTTTAACGAGGTTATCTCCCGCTCCAGGTCGCCCCATGGATCCGGCATCACCGTGCAGTCCATGATATGCGTCTCGAACTCATTCTCCACGTATGCGCCGAGGGCAAGGAGGGCGGGGTTAGGGACCCATCCCTTCATAAGATCCCATATGAGATGCGGCGGGTCGGCAAGGAGAACTTTCATCTAATCACCGTTACAATACTTCACCATCTTGTCCACGCGCAACCTTATCGGTTCCGGCATTATATAAACCAGTTCGCCATTTCTGTTTACCAACACCTGGGTCGTCTCGCCGGTTGCGACAAGCTTTCCGTCTTCCTTCCTGCGCGCCTCGTAAATAAATTCGAGCGCGGCCTTTGTTGGGACTCTTACCGCAGTGCATATAACAAGCGCATCATCAAACCTGGCAATAGCTTTATAATCCATCTTAAGGTTTATGACGGGCGCGTAAAGCCCAAGTTCGATAAACCGCTCAGGCATCAGGTCGAACTCTTTCGCAAGAGAGATGCGCCCAGCTTCGAACCAGCCGATGTAATGGCCGTGCCACGCCATATCCCATGAATCCGTTTCATAAAACCGGACACGTATTTCCGTCTCGTGAAACTTCAATTAAACGCCTCTTTATTTATCACCGCCGCCGCGCCCTCCGCCGCCGCCAGACCGGAGGCCGCGACAGATTCAATGCCGCCGCCCGGATATGTCCAGTGCCCGGCAAAAAACAGCCCCGGCAGGCGTGTACGCGAAGATATTCTCGCGTTAGATACGTTCTGCTCCCAGCCAAATGCCGCTCCGCGCAAATTGCCGGTATATTTCTCGAGAGTCAGGGGTGTCGCGGTTTCCCTGAATACGACGGATTCCGTAATACCGGGAATTGCCTTCTCGGCGAGCGACAGAACCTTCTCCGCTTCATAATCCCTGCATTCGTTCCACGGCCTGGAATAAGAATATTCCGCCTTGGACATCAGCATTACGGATGTATGTCCGCCGGGAGCCATCGCCGGGCTTAGTCCGGAATAATTTATTATTTCGAGCGAGGCATTCGGCGAGGCCACGTCCATTGCCACATCGGCAAAAGTAGATTCGATGTCGTATCCCGGATAATATCCCATGCTGTCCGGAATCTCCGGCGCGCCCCTCAGTCCCAGATACACCATATAAAAGCTTATTGATGCTTTATTTGCGACGGAATCCGTTCCGGCCATCCTGCACATGGCGGCAGCGTCAGCTGCGGCTATTACCGCCTTTGCCAGTATTTTCCCTCCGGGAACGGCCACACCGCAGGCCTTTCCATCCTCAATCATAACATCCGAAACCGGCGTATTTAAATGCAGTTCTCCGCCGTTTCCAAACAATGCTTTAACAAGAGCATCTGTCAGATTGCGCGCCCCTCCCTTTATCCTGTATCCTCCGCCAGACGAATATGCCATGAACATTACGGTCATGGCAAGCGCGGATACTTTAGACGGCGGGAGCCCCAGAAATGCGCACCTGTCGCACATTACGGCGCGGGCCTTGGGATTGGCTATAAATTCGTCCAGAAGTTCTTTATATGTTTTCTCCCTGTATTTCCAAATTATGCCCCTTGTTCCGTAATGGCCGTAAAGGATTTCCGGAGGGGTTGACATTGCAATCCGGTATATCTCCTCCATCGTATCCAGCAGGTTTAATATGCCGTCCTTTTCTCCGGGCGCGATGCCACAGAGAAGGTTCATCAGCTCCGGAATACTCCCAGGCACATTAACTTTATCTCCGGCAAAATTATCTACACGGAGCGGGTCGAGCCGCACCATCTCTATTTTTTCTTCAATATCGAGTTTTCTGAATACCCTTCTCAGCCAGCCGTCTTCACCCCACCCGCTTATTGCATCGAGGCACGAATCGAACATAAACCCATGCCGCCTGAAGCTCGTGCAGTAGCCGCCCGGAACATGACCGGCCTCGAAAACCGCCACGGAATAACCCTTGCTGGCCATGAGCGCGCCGGCTGTAAGACCTCCGATACCCGCGCCTATTACGGCTATATCATAATTGCGCTTCATAACATTTTCTTCAGAATCATGCATGCGCACGAGCCGCCGTTGCCGACTGCCAGATGCATTATATTACTCAAACCGGCTTCCCTGCTATGATTTGGGACACAGTCCAGGTCAAACCACTGCTCAGGCTCATGCTGGTTCAACGTGGGCGGAATAAACGAGTTATCCATCGCCAGCACTGAGGCAATGAGCCTTATACCACCCATGCCTTCAAAATCACCGGTCATCGGCTTTATAGTACTGAGCGGAATATCGGATGCCGACTGTCCGAAGAAATTTTTCACCGCCTTAGCTTCCAGTTCATCCAGATCAGGCGTCGAGTTTGCGGAAGACGATATGTAATCGACAGAGGTTCTTGATGTACCGGATTTCGCAAGCGCCGTCTCCATAGCCCTCACTACGGGAACCGGATTTTTCCCGTATGACGATATACCCGGCCTGCCGCTCAATATCGTCCCGCCTGCAACCTCCGCATAAACCCCTGCCCCGCGTTTTTCTGCGGATTTCAGGGATTCCAGCACCAGCACTCCGGCGCCTTCGCCAAGAACTCTGCCGTTCCTCTTCCGCCCGAACGGGAATGAGCCCTCACAACCGCCATTTCTGCCGGGAGAGAGCACTCGCAGCGAATCGAACGCATGATATATCACATCGTTCAGTTCCTCGCCGCCTCCGGCGATTACAGCGTCCGCCGCGCCTTTTCGTATAAGCTCAACAGCGTATATTACCGCCTCCTCTGCCGATATGTCCTTCTGGCAGAATGTGCAGTTCGGGCCTTTCAGCTTAAGCTCTATCGACGTTATGCTTGCTGCGGAATTCGGCACGGTAGTCGGAAATAACATGGGATTCGCGCCGGAAGGGCCGCGCATAAGGAGGCCCTCAAAAAATTCCTCGGTACAGGAAGTCCCGCCATAACCATTCCCGATAACCACGCCTATCCGCTCCGATGGCAGGATATCCGCGCTCAACTTCGCGTCTTTCATGTCCTCACTAGCCGAGACAAGGACCATCTGCGAGAGTCTGTCCATGCGCCGAAGCTTCATAGGGTCAATGAACTTGGACGGCTCGAATCCCTTCACCTCCGCGCCGAGCATCGAGCGGAAAGGAGACGTGTCGAAACCTGAAATCGGCCCGATTGCCGAGCGCCCGGCCTTAAGTCCTTCCAGGAAAAACCGTGCGTCAAGCCCCAGCGCGTTGACGGTACCGATGCCGGTTATTACAACCTTACCCACGTTTATTTAACTCACGCCTTTTTTATAACGATTGTCGTATTGTTACCGCCGAAGGCCAGGGAGTTCGATATGGCCGTCCGGACGTCGGCCCTGCGGGCCTTGTTCGGCACGCAGTCCAGGTCGCACTGCGGGTCCGGGTTCTCGAAATTTATCGTCGGCGGGATTATCCCTGAAAAAACCGTCAGCGCCGTCGCCGCAGCCTCAAGTCCTCCGGCGGAACCAAGACAATGGCCTATCATGGATTTAATCGAGCTTACCGGAATATTACGCTCGCCGAACACCCTCTTTATCGCCGCCGCCTCCGCCGCGTCGTTGAACTTCGTCGCCGTCCCGTGCGCATTGATATAATCCACGTCGTCCGGGCCAATTCCAGCATCGGAGAGCGCGGCGATAATCGTCCTCGCCGCCCCCTCACCGCTCGCATCCGGTGCAGTCATATGATATGCGTCCGCCCCTATCCCATACCCGGCTATCTCGGCATAAATCTTTGCGCCGCGCGCAAGCGCAGAGCTCATTTCTTCCAATACCAGTATCCCGGCGCCTTCGCCAAGCGACAGGCCTTTTCTTCCGGCATCGAAAGGCCGGCATGGTCTCTCGTCCACAGCCCGGAGAGAATTGAACCCGGCATACGTAAGCTCGCACATTGCATCGCTGCCGCCGGTAATTACAATATCGGCTTCTCCGTTTTTTATCCAGTCTGCGGCGTATCCAACAGAAGTGGACGAGGACGAACATGCGGTTACTACAGTGGCGCGCGGGCCTTCTGAACTGAATTCCTGTGCGACATAATCCGTCGTTACGCTTGGAGAGAACGGAATAAGCCGGGAAGGACGGGGTTTATGGAGGTTAAGATACAGGTCCCGGCGATATTTTTCGCCGGATAACATGCCTCCGGCGCCTCCGCCAAGGCAAACTCCAATTCGTTCCGGGGCGAGCTTATCAAGGTCAAGACCGCTATCCTGCACAGCCTCCTTTGCAGCAATCAATCCGAGCTGGTCGCAGCGCGACATGCGGGATAGCTGTTTTTTTGTAAAATATTCGAGGGGTTCAAATCCCTTGACCTGCGCCCCGATGTGAGTACGGTATAAAGATGTGTCGAAGAGGTCAACCGGGCCTATCCCGCAGCGCCCGGAAACAAGACCTTCCCAGAAATCTTTTGTCGTCATGCCGAGCGCGCTTACAACGCCCAGGCCGACAACGGCTGCCCTCTTACGGCTTATCATTAAAGACGCTCTGTTATTCGGCTGTAATTACCGCTTTTTAAGAAGTTCGATTATATTATCGGCACCGTTTGGTGTCAAGGAGTTTCGGGAGATATTTTCTTGACTTTACTAATATTTATCCTGCTTTAAAATCTTGACAGTTCTCAAACGGCCTGTTATTTTTAATTTATAACCGTTAAATTTCAGAAAGGGGGAGTTTTATGGCTGGCAAAAAAGAGGAACTGGTTAAGCGGCGTGCCAATTTTGACAAGAACATCGAAAAATGGATTGAAATCGAGGAGTTGACAATCGGGAGCTGTGATGCAATATTGAAAAAGTCTAAAAGCCCGGTCGTAAACGCGCTGATGAAGGCCGTAAAGATGGATTCGCAGAAACACAAGGAGCTTCTTGGGTTTGTCCAGCAATGCCTGGACGGCACTATCACCCTCACGCCGGAGGAACTGGCCACGGCATCGGACCTCATCGAGGCGCACGTGAAGTATGAGCGGGACGCCATAGTAATGGCCGAAAAGTCGCTTGAGGATAGCAGGCACTTTGTCATCAACCAGGTGTTGAAGTATATTCTCGAGGACGAACGCAAGCACTTCTCCATGGTTACAGACATTAATTCGTATAAATCGCACATCTATCCATACGCTTAAGCGGTATCAACCAACTTTTGAATTGACAAAAAGCCACGGATACATTATAAAATAAGCGGCCTCTTCAAAAGGCCGCTTTTTTTATATCGGAGGAAAAATGGCAAAGAGCGAAAAGAAAAGAATAGAGAAGAAAAAAACGGAGATACCGGCGGAAGAAAAGAAAGGGCTAAAGGCAAAACTTAAAGAGCTTAAAGGCGAAAGGGATACCGCGCTGGCCGGGAAGGACAGAAAAAAGGTAAAACTCGCACGCCAGAGGATGAAGAAGATTAACCTCAAGCTGAAGCGCGTAACGGTTAAGGCGGAGCCGCCGAAAAACGAAGAACCGAAAAGTGAAGAAGCGGCAGGATAACCATTCCACAGGCTGGTCGGATTCGGGCCGCATGTTATCCGCTGCGGATAGATTCGGGGTTGCAAAAAAGCAAAATCAATACCCCTCCGGGCGGCTGTTTTCAATCTCCGCCCTCCTTAAGGGAGGGGCAAAAACGTGGTAATAATTCATCTGGGCGGGTAGCTCAGCCGGGAGAGCAACGGCCTTACAAGCCGTAGGTCAGCGGTTCAAGCCCGCTCCCGCCTACCATAAATCAATAGGTTACGGAGTTATTCGTAACCTATTTTAATTGTGGTTGACTACAAATGACTACATGAATTGTAGTCGCCGTTGATAATTGCTTTCTCTTAATCAGCGGGTCGCAGGTTCGAATCCTGCACGGCTCACCAAAAAATCAAGGGGTTACAGTTTCCACTGTAACCCCTTTTTCATGCTTGGTTGCCTAAGGTTGCCCAAACTATTGCAAAGTCAGTTGGTATTTTGACATCACGAAAACTCATCGCCTGGGCCCCATTCCTGCACGTCCCCTATTGGATTCTGAGCGCGCAAATATAGGAGCCCTTTCCGGCGGTGCCGTTTGCGGGGCAGGTCGCGCGTATGTAGCGGCCTGCATAGGTGTTATTCGGAGCCGCGTCGAGCGACCAGGTCTCGTTGCCGCCACTCACGGTTACTATCTGGGACACGCCGATGCTCGTTGACCAGGACGTAGTCAATTTCCCCTGGCTCTCGGAACCTATTATGTTGTTCGCATCGTCGCCCAGTCGTATGGTTATGACCACTGCATAGGTGGCGTTCGTGTTATCGAGCGTGAGATATCCCGTTACCAGCCAGGTGCCCGGAGCGAGGGTAATCGAAGGGCCCTGATAGAATGTGTTCGCCGTCGGCATGGTCACGTCCGAAGCGAGATATGAGGATGTATAGGCAGCCGCAGAGACGCCCGTCCCGTCGCCGAGCAGCAGGCCGGAGACGTCGGTCGTGAGAGTAATCGCGGGCGTGGTCGTTGGGTTCGTCACCGTGCCTCCGAAGCCGTTTGCCGTGTTGACAGAGACCGACGTTACGGTCCCTCCGTTTTGGCTTGGGATGCCCACAAGGTGCGATCCGTCGCCGTAGAAAATCCCGGAAACGTTCCCGAACGTCACCTCAGCCGTGCCGCGCTGCCGTATAGCTAACGGGGCCTGATAATCCGTGCCTGCCGTTGCGGTTACCAGTTCGCCGGTAGAACTGAGCGCCTTCACCATCCCGCCCATCGTCATACCATAGTCGTAAAGCTGGCCGCCATAGACCGTGCTCGTGCCGTAGATATTCGTGGCATACAATTCCTTGTTGAACGGATTGAAGTAAATATCGGGTGACGTGCTGAGAAAATCAATGCCCCCGTTCGGAGGCGTAAAGGTTAAATAATAAGCCGCATTGGTCGAATTGTTAAACCAATTGTGAATAGGCCCGTAAAACGCGCCACTGAAGTTGCTAAAGGATGCTTCGGGCCCGTGAATAGGCCCGGTAATCAGGCCGCCGGACTTCTGTAGCGCGCCGGAGATTACTATGGCCTGGTTCCCGGAATAGGAACCGAATGCACTCTGACTCTTCGCCCCCACCTGCGAGGCTGTAATCCCGGTAAGCCCGGA
>JAKAHE010000088.1 GCA_021815285.1 Nitrospirota bacterium | reverse complement strand
GGGCTTGAGCTTGCCTAAGAGCATGTGGATGCAGCAGCCGTCGAGCATCTCTATCGCAAGCTTAGCAAGGTACTCGTGCGAGCGGTGCATCGGGTTCCTGGTCTGGAACGCCGCGACGGTGCTCCAGCCCTTCTCTTCAAAGAGCTTCCTGGTCTCGGACGGCCTCATGTACACGCCCTTGTAGGTCTCCGGGTAATGGCCCTCGGAGAAAACCTTCACGGGGCCGGCGAGGTTGACGTCGCCCTGCTCCATGACCTTCTGGACGCCGGGGTGTTCCATGTCGGTCGTGGTGAACACGGCCTTGCACTCATAGGTCTTGTCTATCGAATATTTCTCCTTGATGGTCATGGAACCCATAAGCTCGCCGGACTCGCCGTCCACAAGCGCGACTTCCTGCCCCACCTTCAGCTTGTCGGCCTGCTCCTTGCTGGTCGAAAGCGTGATGGGGATGGGGAAGAACGTGCCGTCGGCCATAACGAACTTGTCGCATACGCCCTGCCAGTCGGCCTTGGTCATAAAGCCCGTGATCGGGGTGAACGCGCCGATACCCATCATTATGAGGTCGGAGGTCTCCCTGGAGGTCATCTTGACCTGCTCCATCTTCTTGGCGGCGGCAATCGCCGTTTCCAGTGCCTTCCCCTCCAGGAGAAGCGGCATAAGCTTCTTTTCTTTTCCGTGCGGATTAACAAGCGCCATCTTCACTTCCTCCTTGTTATGAAATCGGTCAAAGACCTTGTAACTATAGGCCGGGGACCGTCTGTCTGACCGGGGACTGCCAACCGCCCCCTTTTTGCCCTCTGCCTTTCCCGCCCATGCATATGCGCATGGGTCCATCACGGAGGGGGAGTTTACATCCTTTCTATATAGGTTTCCAATTAATAATATTAATGAGGGGATAAACGGCGGGTATAAAAGAAGGACAGCAGAACGGCCTATAACTATAACTTGTGGAAACTTAAGGGACAACGCCTATATATCGAAAAGTATTATAAAATTTTCTGATGAGCCATAAGAAAAATAAAACGCCTGCCCCGACATTGCAAGGCCGGGACAGGCGTCCTGAAGAAATGCTTAGAAATTTACTCCAAGCCCGGCCCTTGTGCCGTAAAGGTCCGTATGGCTCGTAGGCTCCAAGGCGGCGCCAACCGGCGTGCCGTTTACGGTTAAAGTGATGGTAGGCGACTGGCGGATGTTCCAGCGCTCGTAATATGGCGTAAGGAACACGAACGCTATGAAGTGCTGCGTTCTGGTCGTATAAATATCATAGGACAAGGGGACCTCGACCCGCCAGCCCGGGCGGTTCCCGATATGAAATGTAGCCGTATCGATGGTATGGGCATCGCTGGTCTTCATTTTCTGGTCGAACGGCAAAAACAGCGTGGCGTCCACCCCGGCCAGAAGATTCTTGCCAAGCCTGTACTTGGCTTCCATGCCGATTGCCCCATACCACCATGTATAGACCTCCGTGTAATCCGGGAGCATGTCCTGGCCGCGCACCCAGTCCCGGTAGCCCACGCCGATATACGGGGCCAGCGAGAAGTGAGGAGGGTTCCATATCTTGTATCCGAAATTGAATTCCGTCTTGTAAAAGGTCTCCGGGATTGTTCCGGTATACGGAGTTGTCGCCCCGGTAATAATATTTTGCAATGAGCCGGTATATTTTGCGTGGTTCGAATTCAGGTAGTCGAAATTGACCCGCGCAAAGAGGGGATACGTGGTCGCGCGGTCGTACCTGAGTTCGGCGTTCAGCCCGTTCAGCCAGCCCGTGTCCTTGTCCGCAACCCCCTCTACCCCGTTGTTGCTCTGGAGCTCCGCATAATGCAGGTATGCCCCGTTGTACCCAAGGAAGAATTTGAACCCGTTCTCACCCGCGCCGGGTAGCTGGTCCCCTCCCGCAAATGCAGACACAGACATTGTCAACATCAAAAAACAGGTAATAAGTGCGATTTTCTTCACCCGTGCCTCCTTTTTTGGTTTCCCTTTCGCTTTATAAACTCTGTAAGTTTCCTTCAATAATTCCGGTTTTATAACATAATTATTTTGTAAAAGCAATAATTATGGATGATTTTAAAATTAAGGCCGGCCTGATTCAGGATTTTTTACTTCATGCACACAATAAAACAATAATTGCTCTTGACAAAAAAACAATTTCATGCGAAATTTTAATTATTACAGCTATTGATTACTATTACGAAAGGGGATTCTATGAATACAGTTCACGCCAATTCTAAACTTACGCTGAAAATAAAGAGGAGAGGTTTTCCGGTCGGGAGGCTTGGCGCGCACGTCAGGAACGGCATAAACGTCACGTTCACGGCCTTTTTCCTGGAGTATGAAAAGAACGGCCTGCCTCGCATAGGCGAGGGTTCAATAAGACCGTAGGAACTGGTTATAACACTCACCCCATGCCGGGGTTTATTTAGGCCACGGCATCTGTAGCGGCGCATACGCTGGTTATTTTAGTCCCGGCGGCTCGGCCTGCGGGATTGCCATCTTTTTCTTGGACGGCGCACTCTCGTTCGGCGGGACGGCATTATCGACTGCCGTCACGTAATAAGTATATTTAACCCCCGGTTTAACGTCTTTGTCCGTGTATGTTATCCTCCCGACAAGCGCCGCGTTAAGCCTTTTGAACCCCTCGCCGGCGGCCTTACGGTAAATATTATACCCGGCAACGTCAGGCTCGAATGACGGCTCCCAGGACAGAAACACCATTTCTTCGCCTCCGACGGCCCGAAGTCCCCCCGGCGGCGGCGGGGCCTGTGTCTTGGCTGGCGTTACGCAGGTTTCTTCCGAATAATCCCCCTCTGTCAGCGGCGGCTCCTTGCCCCTTAGCGCGGTTACGGAGTAGCAATACGTCTCCCGGTTTACAAGCCCGGAATCGGTGAATTTATTCTCTTTTACGGGCCTGGCGTTTATTTTTGTCTTCGTTTTTGCGCCCTGTTCATGCCTGTAGACATTATATCCGGCAAGGTCGTTCATCGCCCTTCCGCCCTCGTCTTTCGTCGGGATGCTCCAGGACAGGAGGGCCGTCATGTTTCCCGCGAAGGCCGCGAGATTCGATATTTTCTCCGGCGGCATAAGGAAATCCACCGGGAGCGTCTGCGCGGCCTGGCCGTAAAAGCCGTCTTTGTTCATTGGTATTACCCTGTATACGTATCTCCCGCCGAAGATACCCGTCCTGTCCGCCCAGACGACCTTTCTGCCGTTAATAGCCGCATCTCTTGGATACTCAAGGTCTACATATCCCGCTTTCTGAAACGCGCACGGGCAGCCCGTCCCGCCCGCAGGGGCATCCGCGCGGAGCACGAGAAACCCCGCAAGGTCCGTAAGCGGGTCGTCTCTTGTATTCTTGTCGGGCGCAGTCCAGGAGAGTATGACAGCCGCGGATTTCAGATCCACGGAAAGCCCGGTAACGGGCTTCGGGAGCACGGTCCCCGGTATGATTAAGTCCCCTTTCCTGCCGCAGGAAGCTATAAATGCGGCTATAATCAGGACGGTGATTAAAAAAAATTTCTTTCTCAAGCGGGCTTCTCCAAATATAATTAAGGCAGTTGCTATAATTATTGGAACGGGAGTATAACACACAGACACAAGGGGATTCAATTATTTATGGCGCGCACAAAAGTTGTTGCTACGGTCGGCCCGGCATCCGGCAGCGAAGAGAAGCTCATTGAGCTTGTAAAGGCGGGCGTGGATTGCTTCCGGCTGAACATGTCCCACGGGGACGCGGAGGAGAAACGCGGGCTTATCCGGCGGATAAGAAATCTCGCAAAATCCGGCATGGCGGAGCCTTTCTGCATACTGGGAGACCTTGGCGGGCCCAAGGTTCGGGTAGGCAGACTTGCGGGCGGAAAGACAAGGCTTGACGAGGGCGGCACGGTATACCTTACCTCCGAAGAGATAACAGGGGACGCAGGGCGTATACACGTCAGCTACGAGAAACTCGGGGCGGATTTAAGGCGCGGCTCCCGTATCCTGATTGACGACGGGATGATGGAGCTTCGGGTAATCGCCGCATCGGAGGGCGAGGTGCGGGCTAAGGTCGTGAAGGGCGGAATGCTCCTGGAACACAAGGGGGTAAACTTCCCCGGTCTCCCGCTTGAGCTTCCCACCATGACGGAGAAGGATTTCGAGGACCTGAAGCTCCTGGTGGAAGAGGATGTGGATTATATCGCCCTGTCGTTTGTAAGGAAGGCTTCCGACCCGCTTATGCTGAAGAAGAATATTGCCGAGCTGGGTTCGGACGTGCCGGTGGTTTCGAAGATAGAACGCCCGGAGGCCCTCCGGGAGATAAAGGAGATTATAAGGAACTCCGACGCGGTGATGGTCGCGCGGGGGGATCTCGGCGTGGAGATGCGTCTTGAAAAAGTCCCGTTCGTCCAGAAACGGGTAATAAAGCTGTGCCACGAGATGAAAAAACCCGTCATAACCGCGACGCAGATGCTGGAGTCCATGATATGGAACCCTCGACCCACAAGGGCTGAGGCCTCGGACGTTGTCGGAGCGGTGCTGGACGGCACGGACGCCCTGATGCTCTCCGGGGAGACGGCTTCCGGGAAATATCCCGTCGCGTCGGCCATGATGATGGACAGGATAGCCTCAAACGCGGAGGCGGCTAAAGCCGCATCGGGTTCTTCCGCCCACTATACGGATGCGGCGGCAACGCCCGTGGAGGTCATCGCCGTATCAGCCTGCCGGAGCGCGGACGCCATAGGCGCGAAGGCCATAATCTGTTTTACAAGGAGCGGAGACACCGCCCTGAGAATATCGAAATACAGGCCCATGGTCTCTGTGATAGCCGCGACGCCCTCCGAGAAGACGTTCAGGAGGATGAGGCTTTATTTCGGAGTAATCCCGATGATTGTCCGGGAAGAGCGGGACACGGACGCCATGATACGCGAGGTGGAGCGGGCGGCCCTTGGCCGGGGTCTGGTGCGGCACGGAGACGCAATCGTCGTGACGCTCGGGGTGCCTTACGGCTCCGGCACGAACCTCCTGAAGGTGCACCATGTCGGACAGTCCTGGGCGTAGCAGGCTGAAAAACGTCCTGTCCAGACTTGCGCCTTTTCTGGGAGGGGCGCTTTTCCTGGCCGCGCTGTTCGTCCTTTACCACGCCCTCAGGAAATATCACTACCACGAGATTATCGCACACATAATAAACCTGCCAGGGCACGACATCTTTGCGGCGATTCTGCTTACCGCAGCGGGCTATCTCGCGCTCACCGGCTACGACACAATCTCCATATACTACATCCGCAGGACGCTCTCCTACAGGAGGACCGCCTTCGCGTCTTATGTCGCATACGCGCTTAGCCACAGCATAGGCGCTTCGGCCATAAGCGGCGGCGGAGTAAGGTACAGGCTCTACTCCTCCTGGGGACTTTCCGCAGGCGAGGTGGCGAAGGTCGTGATGTTCAACGGCATCACGTTCTGGACGGGCTTTTCGTTCCTTGGCACGCTGATATTTCTCTCAAGGCCTGCCATGATTCCTCCGGAACTGCGCCTGCCAATAGCGTCGGATTTCTACGTCGGACTTGTATGCCTGCTTTGCGTATTCTCTTATTTCGCCTTGTGCCTGATAAGAAAAAAACCCGTCCGGCTCCTCGGCATGGAGTTCGAGATACCGTCCCCTTACGTCTGCCTTGCACAGATAAGCATATCCTCGCTCGACTGGCTCCTTGCGGGAAGCGTCCTTTTTGTGCTCCTGCGCCACGACCTTGCTTTTCCGTATCCCAATTTTATCGGCATATTCCTGTTCGCGCAGATTGCGGGCCTTGCAAGCCAGGCGCCGGGGGGCCTGGGCGTGTTCGAGATGGTGGCGCTCATCATGCTCTCCCCTTACGCGCCCCCGGCCTCAATACTCGGGTCTCTTCTCGTGTACAGGGGCATTTATTATATCCTTCCGATGATTGCCGGGATACTCATGCTCGGCACGCAGGAGGCTCTGCGGAACAAGGAATTCTTTAAAAATGCCGCTCTCTCGGCCTCGCGCGCGGCCCCGACTCTGCTCCCCGACCTTGCCGGAATAGCCGTTTTCGTAGCCGGGGCGATACTCCTCGTAACGGGCGCGATGCCAGCCGCACCCGGGAGGATGTCCGCCCTGTCGGCGCTGCTGCCGCTTCCGGCTGTAGAGGCGGCGCACATAATGGCGGGCATAACCGGCATCGTCCTTCTGTTCCTCGCAAGGGGCCTTCAGAGGCGTATCAAGGGCGCCTATTCCCTGTCGATTCCTGCGCTGTTCTTAGGGATTATTTTCTCTGTCATGCGGGCGTTAGATTACGAGGAGGCGATATTTCTTTTCATCGTGCTGGCCGGGATTCTGCCCTTCCCGAGGCTTTTCTACAGGACTGCGCCTCTTAAGACACAACCGCTTTCTACCGGCTGGCTGATTGCCGCCGGGCTTGTGATTATAAGCTCCGCCTCTGTCGGATTATTCGTTTACAGGCATGTCCATTACACGCGGGAACTGTGGCTCGAGTTCGGCTATTTCGCAGATGCGGCGAGGTTTTTCCGGACTACCATTGGCGCGGCGGCGGCGCTCGTATTCATTGCCGCGGGCACGGCCCTTGGACGGCCCGCGCCGAAGCTCGCCGTGCGCAGGATAGAAGAAATCCCCGACGCGCCTGCGATTGCCTGCGAATCCGGCCAGACGCTTTCACACCTGGCGTTCCACGAGAATACCGTGGCCATGTCTGCGGGTGAGCCTGGCTCCTTTATGCCTGTGGCGCGGGGCGAAAGATTTGACATATGCATAGGCGACCCGGTCGGGCCGCCTTCCGTCCGGGCGGAGCTTGCCTGGCGTTTCGTTGAATACAGAAGCCGCAGAACCAGGCCGGTATTTTACGACACTACATCCGAGAACCGCCAGTTCTACCTCGACATGGGGCTGACCATGACAAAGGTCTCAGAAGCGGCGAAGGCGCCCATAACGGATAATTTACCGGGACTGATTTACCCTGAGGAATCGGGGTTCGGTTTCGGATATTTCGAGGGCGGAGTGGCGGCCATGCCGTCGGATATGCGGGCGGATTTCGAGCATGGAACATGGTCCGCGGGCGGGTTTCTGATTAAAAACCTGCCCGTCGCGGCGGTGTTTAAAGACGGTATCGCCGCCATCGCCCGTGTATGGCAGTGCAAGGAAAAACACGAGCTTTTCCCGGTAGTTATACGCACAAGGCCCGGAGCTGACGCGCTTATGCCAGTTCTTGCCGGAATATACCGCCACGGAATGGAAAAAGGCTTTAAATGGTTGAACTTAGGGACTGCGCCGCTCGATCTGAAAGAAGGCGTCGAGACCTTTAAATACCTCCCCTACACCCACCGGGAACATTTCGATTCGCTCCCCGGCCTCAGGAAATTCAAGGAGGAATTCAACCCCGTATGGGAACCGAGGCACCTTGCGGCTCCGCCAGGTCTGTCTATGGAAGACGCACTCAGGGAATTGGCGCGAATCTTCACACATGTAAGTTAAAATTTATTTTATATATAAAACACGTTGACTTTTCAAAAAGTTTATATTTAAATATAAAAAATAACTGATGCAAGGAGCGAAGACCTTGGAAAAGACCCTATATCTCTTCAAGGCGTTGTCCGACGAGACGCGCCTCAGGATATTGAAACTCCTGGAGGGCGGAGAACTCTGCGTATGCGACATAACCGCGGCGCTTGAGATGAACCAGCCGAATATATCCTTTCACCTTGCCATCCTCAAGGACGCGGGATTTATCAAAGACCGCAAAAAGGGCCGATGGAACCACTACGACCTCGATTTCTCAGCCATAACGAGCCGGATATTGCTGCCGACCGCGCTCGAAGGCGCCACGGGGGAAAAGGTTGCCGAGGACAAAAAACGCCTTGAGGAATTCCGCGCCGCCAAGGGCGGAAACGGGTGCGCCCTGAAGCAATACGCGAATAAGGAGATGTATCGATGAAGGGCATAGCAGGCAGGCTATCGTATCTCGACAGGTATCTCACGCTCTGGATATTTTTCGCAATGGCAGTCGGCGTAGGTTCCGGCTATCTCTTCAAGGGCTGGGTCGGCTTCATTACCCGCTTCCAGGTCGGAACCACATCCATTCCCATCGCGGCGGGTCTTATCCTGATGATGTATCCGCCTCTTGCGAAGGTCCGGTACGAGGAGATGGGGAGAGTCTTCAAAAACTACAAGGTCCTGTCGCTTTCCCTTATTCAGAACTGGGTTATCGGGCCTATCCTAATGTTCGCCCTCGCCGTGG
>JAKAHE010000087.1 GCA_021815285.1 Nitrospirota bacterium | reverse complement strand
GGCGGATGGGGTTTACGATAAAAAGCGTCCCCGTCAGGACGATTTACAACGAAGAGGCACTTAGGAAAAGCCATTTCAGGACGGTTCCGGACACGTATCACATATGCATAATGTTTCTCCGGAGCTTCCTGTGGTAGACTTTAAGTTTGGCTTGACAAGATTATGCCGTCGGTAATACAATAAACTCTCGTTTTTCTATAGATCGAGGAGGCGTGGACTGAATGCAGGAAGTGGAGTTGCTTGGCGTAAAGGACAGGCTTAAAAAATTGATAATCCAGAGGCTTAAGCTCCAGATGGAACCAGGCGGGATAGACGACAATGCGCCGCTTTTCGGAGAAGGGCTTGGTCTTGATTCCATAGACGCGCTGGAGCTTGTCGTGGGTCTGGAGCAGGAATTCGGCGTGCAGGTCCCGGACGAGGCGGTGGGGCGGGAGGCCTTCGCTTCCATAAACGCCCTGGCCGAATTCGTCCTGAAAAATTCAAAATAACTAAATAACACGGAGGTCTTGGCGCAATGTTTCAGGAACTAAGTTTTTTCCAGCTCCTGTCGAAAGGCGGCTGGACTATGATCGTCCTCGCCGGTTTTTCCATACTTTCAGTCGCGGTAATGCTGGAGCGCGGGTGGGTATTCCATAAGGCGGAGAAGGGGAAGGCGGAGTTCCTTGGCAGGCTCAAGAAAATCCTGCGCTCCGGCAATATCTCGGAGGCCATAGAGCTCTGCGAGAGTTCCACCACGTCTCTTGCGGCCATCGTAAAGGCCGGGCTTCACTCCTTCCATCACGGCGAGGAGGCTATGGGCGAGTCCATGGAAAAGGCCGCGATGAAGGAGACCCTGCACCTTGAGAAGAATCTCGGCATCATCGGCACCACCGGCAGCGTTACGCCGTTTGTCGGCCTCTTCGGCACGGTCATCGGCATCATACGCGCTTTTCACGATCTCTCCCTCTCGACGGGCGGAGGCGGCCCGATGGTAGTCGCAAACGGCATAGCCGAGGCGCTCGTGGCAACGGCGTCCGGTCTTTTTGTCGCCGTCCCGGCGGTTATAATGTTCAATTATTACACCCACCGAGTCAACAGGATGGTCTCCGAGATGGAGACGACCGCCTCCGAGGCCGTGGACATGCTGCTCGAGAGGAAGGCGTAATTATGAGGCGGTGGGGCATTACCAGGACGAGCAGAACCAAGATAATGGCAGAAATAAACATCACTCCGCTTACGGACGTTGTGATGGTGCTCCTGGTCATATTTATGGTCACGACTCCGCTTATGATGAACAACGCGTTCAAGATAAAGCTCCCGAAGGCTGTAACTGCGCAGCCCCAGGAGACGCAGACGACGGTCGTATCCATTGCGCCGCCGAACATCATTTATCTGAACAGGGCGCAGGTCAGCATAGACGATTTAAAAGGCCTCCTGACCTCCCGCATGGCTACAAGCCCGGACAAGACTGTCGTCATAAAGGCCGACAGGACGGTCATGGAGGGCGAGGTCGTGAAAATCCTGGACGTGGCGAAACAGGCCGGCGCGCTCAAGCTCGCCATCGCCACCGAGCGTGAGCAAGAAGGGGCACAGTAGGATTGCAATTCCTATCCGACCCCGGTTCTATTGAATCCAGGAGCTTTGAAATCATAGAAACGCTTCTCTCCGGCAAGGGCTTGGGCGGGCCGGAGAAGGAAGTAATCAAGCGGGCTGTCCACGCCACAGCCGACCCGGACTTCGCCGACACGATAGTCTTCTCCAGCAGCTCGCTTTCCTCCGGCATTTCCGCCATCGCCTCGTCATGCAGGATAATAACCGACGTCAACATGCTCCGCGCGGGCATATCGAAGAACAGGCCGGGCGGCGGTGATGCTATATGTTTCGTCTCGGACGAGGACGTGAAAGAGTCCGCACGCGAAAACGCCGTTACGCGCTCTGCGGCGGGCATTAGGAAGGCCGCAGGGCTTGGACTTATCGACGGCTCCATTGTCGCAATCGGCAACGCGCCGACGGCGCTCTTCGAGGTTATAAGACTTGTGCGTGAAGGCGCGCGGCCCGCGCTTATAGTAGGCGTCCCGGTAGGGTTTGTGGGCGCGGCGGAGTCAAAGGAGGCCCTGGAAGGCGTTACGGAGGTTCCGTTTATCACAAACCGCGGCGTCAAGGGCGGCACTCCCGTCGCTGCGGCGATTGTCAATGCAATTATAAAATTGGCGAACAAATGAATATTGTCACCCCCGTGAAAACGGGGGCCCAGGAATTTGAACTTCCTGGATTCCCGCTTTCGCGGGAATGACGGGTAATCTGTATTAATAAGGAGGTTTTCGACATGTCTCTGGCTGAAAGGGTAAGGGGTATAAAACCATCTCCCACTCTCGCTGTGGACGCGAGGGCGAAGGCTATGAAGGCGGAGGGGATAGACGTAGTCGGTTTTGGCGCGGGAGAGCCGGATTTCGACACTCCGGAGAACATAAAAGAGGCGGCGATAAAGGCCCTGAAAAGCGGCTTTACGAAATATACCCCCGTCGGCGGCACTGACGAGCTGAAGGACGCGATAATCAACAAATTAAAAACCGATAACGGCATAACTTACGACCGCTCCCGTATAATCGTCTCGACAGGCGCCAAGCACTCGCTCTATAACGTCGCCCAGGCTCTCTACGGCCCCGGGGACGAGGTAATCATACCGGCCCCGTACTGGGTCTCGTATCCCGACCAGGTCATCCTGAACGACGCAAAGCCGGTAATAGTCCAGACGGAGGAGAAGGCCGGGTTCGTCCTTACGGCGGAGGCCTTCGAGAAGGCCATTACGCCAAGGACGAAGGCGCTTATCCTCAACAGCCCGTCGAACCCCACCGGCCTGGGCTACCCGAAAGAGGCCCTTCAGGCCATTGCGGAAGTGGCCGTCCGGCACAGGGTCATGGTAATCTCCGATGAGATATACGAGAAGATAACCTATGACGGTTTCAGGCATGTAAGCATCGCCTCGCTCGGCAAGGAGATAGAAGACCTTACGATTACCATCAACGGGCTTTCCAAGTCACATGCGATGACCGGCTGGAGGCTGGGTTACGCCGCCGGGCCGAAAGACGTTATCGGGGCGATGACGAATATACAGTCCCAGAGCACGTCCAACCCGTGCTCCATAACGCAGAAAGCCGCCGTCGAGGCCCTTAACGGCCCGCAGGACTTCCTTCCGGTGATGGTCGCGGAGTTCGACAAAAGGCGGAAGTATATCGTCGAACGCCTCAATTCCATACCAGGCGTATCGTGCCCGATGCCAGTCGGCGCGTTCTACGCCTTCCCGCGCGTCTCGCCTCTTTACGGCAGGAAATTCGGCGGCAAGGTGATAAAGTCCTCCTCAGACATGGCGGCATACCTCCTGGAAGAGGCGAAAGTGGCCGTGGTATCCGGCGACGCCTTCGGGGCGGACGACTACATCCGCCTCTCATATGCGACCTCAATGTCGGTCATCGAGAAGGGCCTGGACAGGATAGAGAAGGCGGTAAAGGCCCTGTCGTAACCTGAGCCGGCCTCCCATGTTCGTCATTCCCGCCCCGGCGGGAATCTATGTTTTATCTAAATTTGTAGCTGCCCGATTCATCGGGCGACTTTAAAACCGCCCCATAAATGGGGCAGCTACAAAACCGGGAATGGCAGATGTGATTAACTCATGCATGAAATAAGCGCCAAGAGCAAATATCATCGATAGGGAAAGTTCGCTATCCAAAGCAGTTCCGAATTATTCTTTCAACATGCCGATTGTTAAGATAAAAAGCGTAAATTAGCGTGTTTTTCCGCCGGTATCGAAAACATGGCGAAAAACACCGCAAAACAGGCCGTTTCACGCAGAAAACCCGGCGCGGGGAAGGGGTTTCATACGAGCCGTTTGAGGGACGAGTCATCCCCTGTTCTGCTATAATTTAATTATGTAAAGGGGTGATAAATATGAAGATAAATATAAAACGCGCATACGACCAGCCTGCGAAGGCGGACGGCTTCAGGATATTGGTGGACAGGCTCTGGCCGAGGGGAATTTCCAAGGAAAAACTTAAGGTTGACTTATGGTTAAAGGAGATTGCGCCATCGGACGGTCTGCGCAAATGGTTCTCCCACGACCCGGAGCGCTGGGAAGAGTTTAAATCCCATTATTTCGAGGAGTTAGAGGCTAACAGGGAGCCTGTCGAGCGCATATTGCAAGAGGCGGGCAGGCGGCCTGTGACGCTCCTTTTTTCCTCGAAAGAACAAGAACTTAACAACGCCGCTGCGCTGAAGGAGTATATTGAGGCAAAGGTAGCCGAGGCCGCCCGGGCGGCCTGATTTGATATAGAAAGCCGCCCCGGCAATCCATTTTGCGTTTACATTATTGTCCTTTTGCGCCCGAAGACCAGGGACAGTACAAACAGTATCAGGAACACCACAAAAAGCAGTTTGGCAATCCACGCGACTGTCCCGGCTATCCCTGCAAAGCCGAATATCGCGGCGATTATCGCTATTACAAAAAATACCACCGCCCAGTATAACATAAGTCACCTCCCGTGATTCGTAACGGATGTTTAAATTATAGTATGGAAAGGGAATTTCGGCAAAACCGCCTGGGATGAGACACTGGTTTGAGCCAGGAGCTGGCGTGTTATAATATCGATAATAATAGGGGGCAGGCAGGAGGGTTACATGGGCGTCAGAATAAAGAAAATATACGAAAAGATTGAAGAAACCGATGGCTATAGGATTTACGTGGAGCGGCGCTGGCCAAAGGATATGGAGCGCGAGGAGGGTTTTATCGACCTCTGGCTGAAGGATATTGCTCCGGGCGAGGGCAGCCAGGCGTGGTTTTCCGGGAAACCTGAGAGATGGCCGGAGTTCGAGTGCGGGTATTTCGGAGAACTTGATGACCATATTCCGCAACTTATTAAAATACTTGAAAAATCCGAGCAGGGGACTGTTACCCTGCTTTACGATCAGGGGTCAGGAGAGCACAACACTGCCGTCGCAATTAAAGACTATATCGAGAGCCACGGGGACATCATCAAGGGCAAGGCGGCGGCGTGAGGTTGTCTCTTCGGCAGGATAAATTCTGAGATGTTTTCGTTTGAAATTCGTCTGAAAAAAGAATATCCTTCCCCATATGAAAGTCCTTGGGCTCGACACCTCAACGACGATGGGCGCGGTTGGGATTGTGGAAGACGACGCGCTCATCGCCGAGATGCGGACTAACATATCGGTTACGCACTCAGAGCGGCTGATGGCGCATATCGACACCCTGCTCAAATCCGCGCGCCTGACGCTTGAGGACATAGGCGGTTTCGCCGTGAGCGTCGGCCCGGGCTCGTTCACAGGGCTTCGCATCGGTCTTGCGGCGGTGAAGGCTATGGCGTATGCATCCGGCAAGCCCGTCGCTGCGGTGAACACGCTCGACGCCCTGGCTGACAACCTGCCCTATTGCCGGCACCAGGTCGCGCCGGTTCTCGATGCGCGGAAGAAGATGGTATACTGCGCGATTTACAAGGTAACGGATACGGTAATGAAGGCCGTCCTGCCCCCTACGGTAATCACGCCGGACAGGCTGGCTGACATTATAGAAGAGCCGACGGTCTTTGTGGGCGAGGGCGCGTACGTGTACCGTGATTTACTTGGAGAACGGCTGTGCTGCCAGGCGTTCTTCGCGCCGAAGGCTTACGGCTATCCCTCCGGCGCGGCGGTGGCATTCCGGGGTCTTAAGAAAATCATGGCCGGTAATACCGCAGACCCCATGAGCCTTGTGCCCTTTTACATCCGCAAATCCGATGCGGAAGAAAAATAGGCTATCCAAGCATCTTCTTAAACTGGGTCTCGGAGATTATTTCCACGCCGAGTTCCCTTGCCTTGTCGTATTTCGAGCCGGGGTCTGCTCCGGCGACGACATAGTCCGTTTTTTTGCTTACGGATGAGGTTACCTTCCCGCCGCGGGATTTCACCATGTCCTCCGCCTCGGCCCTTGGGAGCGAAATCGCGCCCGTGAAGACGAAGGTCTTTCCTGCCAGGCTTTGAGGCGTTTCGGGCGTTTTGCGTTCCTCGCTCGTCTTTACCCCGGCAGCCTTGAGCTTGCTTATCACGTTCAAGTTCTTTTCCTCGCGGAAAAAGTCGTGTATGGACTTCGCCATTACCGGGCCTATCTCGTTTATCGCCTCAAGCTCGGCGGTTTCCGCCTTTATAAGCTCGTCAAGGGAATTGAATCGGGCCGCGAGGATTTCCGCCGAACGCCCGCCTACGTGCCTTATGCCGAGGCCGTAATAAAGCCGGGAGAGAGGCCTGTCTTTGCTGTTTTGTATATTCTCCACGAGGTTTTCTGCGGATTTTTTCCCCATCCTCTCAAGCGGCACGAGGTCGCCGGTATTTAATCCGTACAAGTCCGCGTAGTCGCCGACAAGCCCGGCCTGTATGAGCAGGTCGATGACCTTCGGCCCCAGGCCCTCGATGTCCATCGCGCCCCTCGAAGCGTAGTGCTCGACGTTCTTCTGAAGCTGGACGGGGCAGCTTGTGTTTATGCAGCGCGTCGCGGCTTCGCCTTCGTCGCGCACGAGCCTTCCGCCGCAGGAAGGGCACTTGTCCGGTAGACGGAACACCCCGTCCGTCTTCTTTTCGACGACCTTCACGACCTTCGGGATTACCTCGCCGCCGCGCTCCACGATGACAACGTCCCCGACGTTTATACACAGCCTTTCAAGCTCGTCTGCGTTATACAGCGCCGCGCGCGATACCGTAACTCCGCCTATGCGCACCGGCTCGAGAAACGCGACGGGTGTGACAGCGCCCGTCCTGCCGACGGAAGCGATGATGTCGTTGACTTTTGTCGTAGCCTGCTTCGCCGGGAATTTGTATGAAATTGCCCAGCGCGGAGACTTGCCCGTGGAGCCGAGCCTTCCCTGGAGCCTCAGGTCGTCCACCTTTATCACCATCCCGTCTATCTCGTAGGCAAGCTCGCTCCTCTTTGCCTCCCATTCGTTGCAGAAATCCATGACGCACCCGATGTCCGGGCATTTCCTGTTGTGCCTGTTGACTTTGAAGCCCATCTCTTCCAGGAGTTCCATGCTCCTGGACTGGCTGCCCGGCATGGTCTGGTCGCCTTCCGGGACAAGCTGATACGCGAAGAAATCCAGGCCGCGCCTGGCCGTTACGGAGGGGTCGAGCTGCTTGAGCGAGCCTCCGGCGGCGTTCCTGGGATTTGCGAAAGGTTCCAACCCCCCGGATAATCTCTCATTGTTGATTTTCTCGAAGCTCTTCAGGGGTAGGAATATCTCGCCACGGACGTGGAAGCGCGTATTTGAAAGCGATTCGGGAATATTGCGTATCGACAGGGGGATACTCCTGATTGTCCGGGCGTTGTGCGTGATGTCGTCCCCGGTAAGGCCGTCGCCCCTTGTGGCGGCGATTGCAAGCCTTCCGCCTTCGTATGTGAGGCTCGACGCTATGCCGTCGATTTTCAGTTCCACAAAGTAATCATAACGCGCGTCCGGGATAATCCTCTTTATGCGTCCGTCGAACTCGCTCAAATCGTTCTTGTTGTACGTGTTGTCGAGCGAGAGCATCGGGGATACGTGGCGCACCGGCTTGAATTCCTTTATCGGCTCGCCGCCGACGCGCCGGGTGGGAGAGTCCGGTGTTACAAGTTCCGGAAACCGCGCTTCAAGCTCCGAGAGCTCCTTGACGAGCATGTCGAATTCGTAATCGGAAATGACGGGGTTGTCCTCTACGTAGTATTTCCGGTTATGATATTCTATCTCCCCGACGAGCTCCTTTATCCTCTTTTCGGCCTCCCGCAGATCCACTGAGCCTCCATGAAATTACAATTTTAATTATAGAATACATTTTTATCCGCTAAAGTCCAGTTTATACTTGAATTTTTTCTTTTAATCAATATACTTGTTATACAGTCATCGAGAGGAATACGGAATGCCGGAGAAAGTCCTTGTAATCGACGACGACGAAGAGTTCGCAAACCTTCTCGGGCTTCTGCTGGCCAAAAAAGGTTTTGAAACCCAGACAGCCTTCAGCGGCTCCGAAGGCATCAAAAAGGCCGCATCCTTTAAACCCTCCGTTATTATCCAGGACCTGATGCTCCCGGACATGTTCGGGATGGAACTTCTGATAAGCCTGAAAAGGTCATCGCCCTCATCAAGGATTATAGCCATAACAGGTCGCGGCGACGAAGCTATCGCCGTGGATATTATGAAGGAAGGGGCGTCGGATTATTTAAGAAAGCCCTTCGAGTCCCAGAAACTCTTCTCCGCCATA
>JAKAHE010000086.1 GCA_021815285.1 Nitrospirota bacterium | reverse complement strand
AATACGCGAACTACCTGGGACTTGGGATGAAGACAGGCATCGGCCTCCGGGAGAGCAGCGGCCTGATTCCCTCTACCGCATGGAAGCTGAAATACCGCCACTGCAAGTGGTATCCCGGCGAGACCATATCCTGCGCCATCGGCCAGGGCTACGTAAACGTAACGCCCATACAGCTCGCAAGGATGGCGGCGACGATAACGAACGGGGGCGTGCTCTACCGGCCCCAGGTCGTGAGCGCGATACGATACGGTAACGGCAGTATCAAGCAGTTCTCGCCGGATATTCTCTGGAAGCTCCCGGTGAAGCAGGCCAACCTGGACATAATACGCGACGGGATGTACGGCGTCGTAAACGAGCCGGGGGGCACCGCGCACATGGCGTCATCGAAAAAGGTCGTCATCGGCGGCAAGACGGGGACGGCGCAGGTTATAGGCCTGGGCAGGGGGCACGGGGCGAAGTTCAGGGATAATGCATGGCTCGTGGCCGTTGCGCCTCTTTACAATCCGAAGATAGCCGTCGCCATACTTATGGAGCACGCCGGGCACGGCGGCTCCGCATGCGGGCCTCTGGCGAAGCAGGTTATAAAAGCCTATCTGAGGATAGACGACAAATCCATAGCCGAAAAGAACGGGTTCGGGAACCTCACCGGCACGATCCTTCACAGGGCGGCGGTGAAGTTCGGCAATTTTACCGGCAGCCGTTTGAAGGCGTTCAGGTCGATGACCGGCGCGGCTAAGACCCGTATGCTGCTTGGAGGGGACAGGCATGGCAGATAGGCACAGGAGAATAATCTCCAACTTCGATGTGAGCTTCCTCGTCTCGGTCGGGCTGCTTATCCTAATCGGCCTGACCGCGGTCTATTCCGCCACATACAGCATGGGCGGCGGTACGCACGCCCTGTTCAAAAAACAGCTCATATGGATAGTTTTCGGGCTTGCGACAATGGCCGCCCTTGCGTTCTTCGATTACCGGCGCCTGGAGCGCTGGGGATACGTCCTGTATGTCGCGGCGATACTGCTCCTCCTGGCGACTCTGGCCGTGGGGCATTCCGGCATGGGCGCGCAGAGGTGGCTGCACCTGGGGCCGTTTACATTCCAGCCGTCCGAGGTCGCAAAGCTCTTCATAATTGTCGCGCTCGCAAAATATTTCGCCGAGGACGGCATAACCAAGGGCCATACGCTCCGCCAGCTTGTAAAGCCCTTGCTGCTTGTCATGCTCCCGGTGGGGCTTGTAGTAAAACAGCCGGACCTCGGCACGGGGCTTATGTTCCTCTTCATATTCTGCGCGGTCGTGATTGTCGCGGGGATAAGGATAAAGTCCTTCCTGATACTGCTGGTCGCCTCCGCAATCTCGGCGCCCGCCGCATGGGGCATCCTCTGGAAGCACCTGAAGGACTACCAGAAGAAGCGCCTTACCATGTTCCTCTCGCCTGAGCAGGACCCTTCCGGCGCGGGCTATCACATCATACAGTCGAAGATTGCCATAGGCTCCGGCTCCATATTCGGAAAGGGTTTCCTGCACGGGACCCAGAGCCAGCTGAGTTTCCTCCCGGAGCGGCATACCGACTTCATATTCTCCGTCATCTCGGAGGAATGGGGTTTCATAGGCTCCATTACAGTGCTCGCGGTATACCTTTTCATCGTCCTGTGGGGCATAGAAACGGCGCAGAAGGCGAAGGACCGTTTCGGCGCGCTTCTTGCCGTCGGAGCCGTGGCGATGATATTTTTCCACATAGTGATAAACATCGGTATGACCGTGGGGATAATGCCCGTCGTCGGAGTTCCGCTCCCGCTCGTCAGCTACGGCGGCACATCCGCCCTAACGACGCTCATAGCGCTGGGATTATTGGCGAGCGTTAATCTGCGGAGATTCAAGCTGTTTTATTAGCCCCGAAGAATGAAACAGTAGCTGCCCCATTTATGGGGCGCTTTTAAATTCGCCCGATAAATCGGGTGGCTACAGATGAGAGATAAATGACCACAGATATAAAAGATAAAATTTTCCAAATCCTCCCCCTAGTCTCCAAGCCATCGCGCTATATCGGCTCCGAGATAAACGCCGTCGTGAAGGACCCTTCGTCCGTCCGGCTTTCCTGGGCGCTCTGCTTCCCGGACGCCTACGAAGTCGGCATGTCCCACATAGGCATAAAAATACTCTACGAGATACTGAATTCGCGCCCCGAGATATGGGCGCAGAGGGCTTTCGCGCCGTGGCGGGACATGGAGGAAAAACTAAGGGAGCATAACCTGCCTCTCTACGCCCTCGAAGGTTTCACGCCGCTCGGCGAGATGGACGTAGTCGCCTTCACGCTCCAGTACGAGCTTTCATATTCAAACGTCCTGAATATGCTCGACCTTGCGGGCATCCCGATATACGCTAAAGACCGTGATGCCTCCCATCCCCTGGTTATCGCGGGCGGGCCGTGCGCGCTCTCCCCGGAGCCTCTGGCGGAATTCATAGACGCATTCGATATCGGAGACTCCGAGGAATCCGTGCTGGAGATTTCGGACGTCCTGCTCGATTTCAAGAAAAGAGGCGTGAGAGACAAGACGGCGCTCCTTGAAGCGATCTCTAAGATTGAGGGCATATACGTGCCGGCGCATTTCGAGGTATCCAAATACCCTGACGGGAAGATAAAACACATAAAAAACATCGCCGGCGGGCAGGACAAGGTAAAGAGGCGCGTGGTAAACAATATCGATGCGGCCCCGTTTCCAGTTTGTCCGCCGGTTCCGTACATGGCCGCCGTGCATAACCGCGTTACGCTCGAGATCTCTCGCGGGTGCCCGCGCGGGTGCCGGTTCTGCCAGGCCGGGTATGTCTACCGGCCTGCGCGGGAGAGAAGCCTGGAACGTGTCATGGCCCTGGCCGACGCCGCCGTTTCATCGACGGGCTTCGACGAGATATCCCTCTCCTCGCTTTCGGCGGGGGATTACTCATGCCTCCTGCCACTGGTGAAGGGGCTTATGGACACGTACGAGCCGAGGAAGGTCTCCGTATCGCTTCCGTCGCTCCGCGTGGGGACGCTCACGCCGGAAATTTGCCGGGAAATAGGCCGGGTGAGGAAGACGGGCTTCACGATAGCGCCGGAGGCCGGCACGCAGCGCCTTCGGGACGTGATAAATAAAAATATCACGGAGGATTCCCTCGTGGAAACCGCCTCCGCCGTATTCTCTTCCGGCTGGAACCTTATAAAGCTCTATTTCATGGTGGGCCTGCCGTCTGAGACGGACGAAGACCTGCGCGGGATAATCGAAACTTGCCGAAAGGTATTGAACGCCGGAAAGGGTGCAGGCGGCGGGCGAAAGGGCGTGAACGTCGGCGTGTCGGTTTTCGTGCCGAAGGCGCACACGCCTTTTCAGCGCATGGGGCAGATACCAATCGCCGAGATGAGAAGAAAAAAGGAGATTCTCGGCGGCGCGCTGGGCAGAAAACCCTTTGCCATGAAGACGGGCCTGGCCGAGATGAGCGCGCTCGAGTCCGCATTCGCAAGGGGCGGCAGAGAGATCGGGGCCGCTCTCTTTAACGCCTGGAAGAAGGGCGCGCGTTTCGACGGCTGGACGGAGGAGTTCGAATGGCAGACGTGGCTGGATGCGTTCCATGACGCCGGTCTTGATGTCGAGGCGGAGGCGGCGCGCGCTTTCGCCCTGGACGAGATATTGCCCTGGAGTCATATCGACTGCGGTGTCAGCGATAAATTTTTTAAACGCGAGCTTGAAAGGGCGCTTAACGGCGAGACCACCCCGGACTGCCTGAAGAAATGTCTTGCCTGCGGGCTTGGGTGTAAAGAGGTAGACAGATCCCTGCCCCTTCCCCCGCCTGCGAGGGGAGGGATTAAGAGAGAGGGCGAGTTGCACAATTCTCCCGCTAAATCATTGCCCGCCAGGATGCGCATCGGATATTCAAAACTCATGCCGCTTGCGATGCTCTCGCATACGGAGATGATGACGCTCTTTTTCAGGGCAATATCCCGCGCGGGCCTGCCGGTGGCCTTCTCGGAGGGGTATAACCCGCACCCGAAGCTCTCTTTTGGCCCCGCGCTCGCAGTGGGGATAGAGTCCGAGGCGGAAATCCTTGACATGGAACTGAGTTATGCTATAGACTTGAAAACGGCTGCAAATGCCCTGAACCTGGCGCTGCCGTCTGGTGTCCGGGTCTTCGAGGCCCGGTACCTGTCGCCGAAAGAGGCCCCGGCGGGGGTCGGAATCACCCATTTTGAATACGAAGCGGAGGTCCCGGCTGGAGCGGACGCCGAAGCCATGATAGAGGCGTTCCTTGCGAGGGACAGCGCGGTCGTAACGCGCGTCTCCGACAAAGGAAGCAGGGAGGTAGATGTAAGGCCGATGGTGCAGAGCCTTCGAGTAAATAGCGGCGAGACAGATGTCATTGCGAGCCGAGCTTCGCAATCTCAGGTTTTAAATTCTGGGATTGCCGCGTCGCCATTGGCTCCTCGCGATGACAAAACGCAGGGCGAAACCGTTGTCTTTAGCCTTACCGAGTCCGGCGGCAAAAGCGCAAAGCCCTTCGAGGCCGTGCAGTCGATATTCGGACTTTCGCGGGAGGAATCCAGGGCGGCGCGTATAAAACGGCTGCGGATGTATTAATAAATGTGTTTCAGGCGAAGGAACATTTGACGACCGAGATGGAATTTCTTAACGAAGCAAAGCGGCCATGACGGAAACTGTCCGAGCGAAGCGAGTTTTTTCGTCATAGCGCGCAAGTTTAGAAATTTCCGAGGGAGTCAACCGGAAATGAGCCTGAAATACCATAAAAGAAGACGGAACAACGAACCCAAATGTCAACTGAGATAATAGTAAACGCAACAAACCAGGAGACGCGCGTCGCCCTGCTGGAGAACAAGCTCGTTACGGAGATATTCATCGAGCGCGCGAAGGACCGCGGCAACACCGGCAACGTCTACAAGGGCCGGGTCGTGAAGGTCCTTCCGGGTATGCAGGCCGCCTTTGTGGACATCGGTCTTGAAAAATCGGCTTTTTTATATGTTGCCGACGTCTATAACTCCATGGAAGAATACGCCAGGATGATGGCGGAAGACATGACGGAGGAAGACGAGATCGACCTTGAGGACGAGGCGAGACCAAGGCGCAGGCGCCCTTCCACCATGACGATCGAGGAACTTCTCCAGGAGGGGCAGGAGATAATAGTCCAGGTGGCTAAGGAGCCTATCGGCACCAAGGGCGCTCGCGTAACGAGCTATGTTACCCTGCCCGGAAGATACGTCGTGTACATGCCGACCGTAGACCACGTCGGAATCTCAAGGCGCATAGAGAGCGAGACGGAGAGAAAACGTCTGAAAGATATTGTAAGCTCGCTCAAAAAAAACGGTTCCGGATACATCGTCCGGACGGTATCCGAGGGACAGGACGAGTCCGAGCTCAGGCGCGACATGGACTTTCTTGAGCTTCTCTGGCAGAGGATACTGAAAAAGAACGAAAAGCTCTCCGCGCCGTCGGTGCTTCATTACGACTTAGACCTTGTCTTCCGCACAATCCGCGACCTCTTCACCCCTGACGTGGAAAGGCTCGTGATGGACAGCGCCTCGGAATACCAGCGCGTCAGGGAATTCGCGGAATCATACCTGCCGCAGCTGATTGACAAGGTTGAGCTCTACGACAAGGAAGAGCCGATATTCGACGCCTATGACGTCGAAATAGAGATCTCCCGCGCGCTGGGGCGGAAGGTGTGGCTCAAGTCCGGCGGATATATTGTAATAGACCAGTCCGAGGCCCTGACCGCCATAGACGTGAACACCGGGCGCTACGTGGGCAAGAGGAACCTCGAGGACACGATACTCAAGACGAACCTCGAGGCCGTAAGGGAAATCGCCTACCAGCTGCGCCTGAGGAATATCGGCGGCATAATCATCCTCGACCTGATCGACATGGAGAAAGAGGAGAACCGCCGCAAGGTATACACATCCCTTCAGGAATACCTCTCGCACGACAAGGCCAAGACGAACATATACCACCTCTCCGACCTGGGCCTGATTGAAATGACCAGGAAGCGCACGCGGGAGAGCCTCGGGAGAAGTCTCTGCGAGCCGTGTCCTTACTGCGAAGGACGCGGGTTCATCAAGAGCAGCGTGACCGTCTGCTACGAGATATTCCGCGAGATACGCAGGATTTCACATTCCTCGAAGGAGAAAAAGATAATGGTCTCCGTGAACCCGGAAGTGGCGGACCTCCTCTACGACGAGGAGCGCCAGGGCGTCGAGGACCTGGAGATGGAACTCAAGAAAAAACTCATAATCAAGGCCGACGCCACGCTCCACCAGGAGCAGTACGATATTGTGATGGTGTAAAACCGGAAGCGTGGTTATTTCTGGCCGGAATTGAAACGGCGGCCTGTGAAGAAAACTAAAAACGAGACAATCACGGTTATAACGGCTACAGTAAACGCAAGCTCCCTTCCGCGCCAAAGCCCCTCGAACCACTGCATAAATTCCGCCGCGAGGACGTTGGCCGTCCCGCCGTACGTTTCCAGCTCGCGCAGGTATTCCTTGGAATCGAATCCCGGCCCCAGCGCAGTCTCCTGCACCGTGCCCGCCGTAACGTATATAACGGCTGATACGGCAAGGCCCGCCGCGAGAATCAGCGCGGGAACGATATAAGCAAGCTTCTGCCGATCAGTGTCTGTCTTCATTATCGGTCTGTTACGCCGCGCCAGAATCTCCGGACTTCTTCAGGTGATAGCCGAGGTAGAACGGACATGTCCTGCATAAATCGGTAATGCAGTATTTTTTAAGATAAAAATTACTTGGGCAATACGACTCGTTGGCCGTGCAGCAGTGGTAAGCCACCGTTTTGAGCAGGTATGGACAACGGGTATTCGCCATACAAAAAAGACGGCTCGCGCAGCGCGGAAGTTACACGAAAGAGCGATTTTTTCCTTTTCCATAGTTGTTCTGCTATAATAATCCGTATGACAAACCGGCCCATACCGGCAAAGCCCGCAGCCGAACTTCTAAAGGAAATGCTCGCCGTGGTTGACGGGGCGAGGCTCCTTCGCGTGCTGATATACGGGAACCCGGACCCCGACGCCCTTGCCTCCGCCATGGCCTTGAAGCAGGTGCTGGAAGAGAAGACCAAGGGCGGGCTCAGTGTGGAGATGAACTATACCGGCGCGGTGGGCAGGCCGGAGAACGCGTCAATGATCCGCCAATTGAAGATTCCGGCTGCTCCAATCTCGGAGGCGGAAGCGCGGGACGCGGACAGGATTGCGCTTGTGGATTCCCAGCCGCAGTTCTTCACGGACTTCGCCCTCCCGCGCTGCGACATAGTAATCGACCATCACCCTGTCCTCATGGAACGCAAGGCGGCCTTTGCGGACATCAGGCCGGACTACCTCGCTACGGCGTCGATAATGACGGAATACATGCGCGCGGCTGGGGTGCGCCTCACGCGCGGCATTGCGAGCGCGCTCCTCTACGGCATAAAGACGGACTCACGAAACTTCATGTCGGAGCTCTCGCCCGGAGACGTGGACGCGCTTCGGTGGCTTCGAACGAAGTCCGACAGAGACATCGTAAAGCGCATAGAGTTCTCCCAGTTCTCACGCGAGTCGCTGGACTACTTCTCCATAGCGCTTGTGCGGCGGCGGTTTGTCCAGGGAGTGATGTTTTCCCACTTAGGCCCGGTTCCAACGTACGACGTATGCGTGCAGATCGCGGACTTTCTTATACGCGTGGAGCACGTGGAGTGGGCGCTTGTCATGGGCGTAGTCGGAACGGAGCTTGTCGTTGTGTTCAGAAACGACGGCGTGAAAAAAGACGCGGGTTATCTCTCCCGCACCGCATTCGGAAAAATCGGAAGCGCGGGAGGGCACAAGTCAATGGGCCGCGCGAACATCCCGCAGAAGAGCCTGCCGAACGGCCTGCTGCTGACGGACAACAAGGGGCTTGAGAAATTCGTCCTCGTCCAGCTCGCCAAGGTAGACCCCGTCTTTGCGCCTGTGCTGAAGACGATTTAATTTCCCGTCACCTGCCTCTGGTAGTTGTAAATCTGTATTATATTTTCCGCCATCGGGCCTTTGTAGATTTTCGGGTCGTTCAAGCCGCGGAAGACGTAATACTTCCACGGGTTCCCCGGCGGGACGGGGCCTTCGAAATACACCAGCCCCCGCGCTTTAAGCCTGCCCGTGTTCAGGCTCAGGAACTTCACCGTCGAGTAGTCGTAGGCTACGGAACGTTTCGGCGTTACGGCCTTCAGCACCCGATACACGTTGTCGCCGAGGAAATATGGCGGCGCA
>JAKAHE010000085.1 GCA_021815285.1 Nitrospirota bacterium | reverse complement strand
TCCTGTTCGTGAAAGAATGCACTGACCGTCACCCCAGGATGTTTTTGATAGGGGGCCAATCGACGATTTAATTCAGGATAAAACCATGATTCAGGAAAAACGGATATTCAAAAGGGTTTCTTACACGGACAACGTTCTTATCAACAGTTTGATACTTGTTAAAGGTATCGACATCAGCGAGGGCGGAATTTATGTCCATACCGGCAGGAAATTCGCAATAGGGGATATTGTCAGGATAGGCTTCCGCCTCGGAGCCACGGACCTCGACCTCATGGCCAAGGTCATGACCTGCCAGGAATCTGTCGGCATGGGGCTTCAGTTTCTGAATCTGTCGCCGTTCACCAGGAAAACCATACTTGATTACATAGCTGTAAGCGGCGAGAAGACAAAGACGACCGTCCTGATAGTGGAGGACAACGAAGCCAGCCGCAGGATGAACAAGAGCAAGCTCATCCTGGACGGTTTTGGAGTCATGGAGGCGGCCAACGGCATAGAGGCCCTGAAGGCGCTCCAGAACTCCATTCCGGATCTTATAGTGCTCGACCTCTACATGGAGGGAATGGACGGTTTCAAGGTGCTCTCGTTCCTGAGGGCGGACGAAAAATACAGGAATATACCTGTCATGGTCCTGTCCGCGCGCGGAGACAAGGCTGAGATAGAGAAAGCCATGGCCATGGGCGCGAACGCATTTCTTGTGAAGATGATGACCTCGCCGATAAAGCTCTCCGAGGCTGTAAAGAAGATGGTCGGGCCTGCCGGAAAGGGCTGAAAAAAAAGGCGCGGCCAGATGACCGCGCCAGAGGTTTTTGATGGATATGCTAATCCGACACGGCGCATGACCGGCTTGCGGAATCGAAGCAGACGAATTTGCCGGCAGGGGCCGCCTTGACGGAAACGCCTTCACTCGTTAAAGGCCAGGGATTCTGAACCGCCATAAGGCCGTTGGAATCCAGGTAGGCGATATTTGGCGCAGCATGGGCCGTTTCCGCCTGGGACGGGGCCTGGATCGTAATCCATGCATGGCCCATGGGGTCAAGGGAATTGGAAGACCAGCCGTGCCCGGCCCATGCCGAAGCCGCACCGGCCATAGCGAGCACAAGCAGGGCGGCGCCTATTGAAATATACAGCTTTTTCATTTGGTTCCTCCGTTTTTTGTAACGATAATGCTTTACATTTATATTATAGCACGTAAATACGGCGGCGCGGCTTGAGGGGCTATCTCCTGATAACCGGCGCCTTTTTCGTCTGGAGCACCTGGGGTATTACCGTCAGGTGGCTTGGGCTTCCGGCGACGGAGATTATATTCTTTAACGCCGTCTTTGCGGCGGTTTTCCAGGGCGGATGGCTGGCCGTGCGCGGCAGGCGCGAGGGGGCGCGGCTTATGCCGGATATTGTCCCTTCGCTCTGGCTGGGTTTTTTCGGCCTTGTAAACCTCCTCTCCTTCGTCTACGCCCTCAAGACGACGACTGTCGCGGCGGCGCTTTTGACCCATTACGTCGCCCCGGCGCTTGTCGCCGTCCTTGCCCCGCTTACGGTGAAGGACAGGGTAGGCAGGGATACGCTGGCGGCGCTTGCGGTAGCGGCGGCGGGGCTGGTTTTCATATTTGCCGGCGGGCTGGACTTTTCCGACGGCAGGGGTATAATGGGCGCGGCGTCAGGCACTCTCTCCGGCCTTGCATATGCCGGGGTGATACTTTATTCGCGCGTCTTGAGCCCAAGGAACCACCCGCTCAAGCTATCCCTCGTCCAGGCAGTCCTTACGGCTGTCCTGATTGGGGCGTTTATACCGTGGCTTAAGTTCAGGGCTCCCGATGTGGGGCAATTATCCGTCATAGCCATGACGTCGCTCTTTCATTCCACGCTTGCGAACGTGTCGTATCTCAAGGGAATCCGCTCCGTTACGGCGCAGGAGGCGGGTGTGCTCGGGTATCTTGAACCGGTGCTCGGGATAACGCTGGCGTTTATATTTCTCGGCGAAGTCCCGTATCCGATTGCCCTCGTGGGCGGGGCGTTTGTTATCGGCTCCGGCGTGAGCGTTATATACCGGGGCAGCCGCAGCATTGGCAGGGGAGGAGTTGTATGATTGTCGGCGTTGACATTGACAACGTAATAGCGGATACGGAAAGGGAGGTCAGGCGCGTTTTGGAGGCTGACCGGGGCATTAGCCTCGTGCGCGAGGACTTCAGGCATTACGCCCTTGAGAAGATGCCGGGGCTTGGCCCGGAAGACATGGACTATATCCTTGGGCGGTTCAGGGACGGGAGCATATTCTTAAACGTCCCGGTGATAGACGGCTCGCGCGAGACGCTTGAGCGGCTTATGCAAAGGCACAGGGTAGTGCTCGTGACGAGCCGTCCGCAGTCCGTGGAGAGCTATACGCGCAAGTGGCTTGAGAATAACCGCGTGCCGTTCCACGAGTTGCACTTCACGCCGGAGACGAAGGTCAACGGAATCCAGTACGACCTGTTCATAGAAGACCAGGACAACTTCGCCTGCGAGATAGCCGAGAGCGGGAGCTACGTCCTGCTCTACGACGCCCCGTGGAACCGGCATGTCAGCCACGACAACATCGAGCGCGTATTTTCCTGGGAAGACATAGACAGGTTCTGCTTCCCGCCATGTGCTACAGGACATGGCAAGGCGAAATGAGCCGCGCGGAGTTTCTTTCCATCTCCGTCGTAATCCACGCCATACTGCTCATAGCGGCATTCCTTATGCCGAAGCCATTCCCGGCGCCCAGGCTCCCGAAGTATACGAACGAACTCATCTACGTCCAGCCGGCAAGCGCCTTGAAACCCGGCGTAAAAAGCTATGCGGACGATGGCCGCGCGTCTGGCGGGCGGAAATATGCCGGCTCGGCGCCTGTCGGCGGCCATGTGGTATCGACCGGCGCGTATAACGGCCCCGGACGCCCGGCAGCGGGTGCGGAACATGGACAAACGCCGCCTCAAGGGGAGGCGAAACCGGCTCAGGAAACGCCAAAAAGCGAAGGCGCGCAGAATGGGGTTTCAAAAAATCCCGCGCCCATAACCCCCCGGAAAATATTAACTAATCAGCCTCTGCCGGAGAAAAGTCAGGCCGCCGATGCGCCCTCCTCGCCTGCCTCAGGCGAGCCGGAGATCAAGGCCGTCGCCGAGGAACGCGTCGAGGCTGTAGGTGTGAAGGTTGACAGGCAGACGGTAAACTTCAAGTATCAGCAGGGCTGGCCCGCGCCTGGAATGGAAAGGGTCATGGTAAATGTCCTGGGCGGCGGAAACGACGCGAAGGTCGGCTGGAAGGCGAAATCAGACGAGAACTGGCTTATATTGTCGCCTTCGTCCGGGGCCGCTCCGGGACTTTTGAAACTTGGCATAATACCTTATAAATCAGTAGGTTTTTACGATGCGACGGTATCGATCAAGCCGCTCTCGCCCGGCGTTAAGGGAGACCATGTCGAGGTTACGCTTATGGTCTTCCCGAAGGATAAGGGAAAGCCCTACCTCCCTCACTCCAATTACGATAAATACATGAACGGGGCCTGCCGGGTCTGCCACATGTCCAAAGACCTCCTGCCGGAGCCGGATTTCCTGCAAAAGCCGGCGTTCTGCAAGCTCTGCCATAATAATTCCGGGATGGCGAACGCATATGTCGTACCCTCTGGCGGGGGGCATACTGGCGTGAAAGCGGGGGCCGGGGGCACCAAAATCCCGTCCATTGGCACGACCCCTTCAGGCCCATGGAGCGACATGATGTCCGCGCACCTCCCCGGCGGGCGTATAGAATGCGTAACATGCCATAATGTAATGGAAAAACCGGGCGATTACGGAAGGACCTGGGAGCCGGCGTCCTCAGGCGACGGGGTGAACTGGTGGCTTTACAAGGGCGGCTGGAGCGGCATGGGATACATTGAGCCTAAGGTTTATGTGGTTGAAAATATTACAGAAATGCCAAAGACAGTGCATGAGATGCGACGATGGCAGGCGCCTGCCTCGGAGTATTCGTACGACGACACGGAAGGGGTTATAACCTTTAACCAGCCGATTTCAAAGAGATATTCGGTCTACGTGACGCTTACGGAACCGTACTTAAGGGTATCCTCTAAGAACAATGCGCTATGCTACGACTGCCACTCCGAGAACACGCACCAGGGGCTTAACTGCTTGATTTGCCACAGGATTCACGGCGCGAAAAACGCATCTGACATCAGGGATAATGTCCGGACGCCCTTCGGCGTAAAGCGGGTTTCCTTCGGCGGGCGCGTTTTTACAGAAAACGGCTCAGGGATATGCGAAGTATGCCATCCGTTGAGCGGCAACCACTTGAAATATAAAGGAAAAGGCTGCACGAAATGCCACACGCACAAGGGCGGATTCGACTGATGCCGGGAAGCTAACCCGTTGTTTTATATCGGGGAAAATTAATTCGGAAACGACCCTCCCCGCGCCCCGTTTTCAGCTGAAAACGGCCTGTTTTATGGCATTTTTTGCGCCATTTTCCATACCGGCGAAAAAAAGCGCTTAACAAAAATTTTCATCTTAATAATCGGTATGTTAAAGAAATAATCCGGAACTGCTATTGACAATAAATTTTTCCTATCGATGATATTTGCTGCTCGGGTTTGAATTTTAATATAAGTAATCGTTGGTATGTCCGGAGCCTCATGAGGGTTCCGGCTTTTTATTTTGTAACCTTCCCGCCCCGGCGTCGGTCTAAGAATCTTGTGATTCAAATTATTTTTCTATTGACAGAAACCGGTTATAACCGTCATATTTCTAATTCTATGCGGATTATTAATGGCAAACGGTTTTAACCGGAGGAATTTCATGTCAGGGCTTTCAAAATTCAGCGTTATGTTGTGTATGATATTGATTGCAACTCCGGCGTTTGCGGGTTCCGGCAAACAGGCAGCCGGGAAACCGGCCTTAAACCCTGTATCCGGCTTCGCATTCGCCAATGCGTCATCGGCAGCCGGTCGAGCGGCCACAGGCTCGCCCGACCTCATAGTCCTGCCGCCCGCGCCGGAGGCCGTGGCGCCCGTGGGCAAGCCGGCTCCAAAAGACGCCATGACGCTCGAGGACTGCATCGGCATAGCCCTCAGGAAGCATCCGAGGATAAAGGGCGCGGAAGAGGATCTTACCGCCGGACGCTTCAGGACAATGGGCGCGTTCTCCAATTATCTGCCGCAGATAAACTTTGGGGTATACAGAAACGGCGTAACCTCGTTCATCCCGTTCGGCGGCATGATGGACACGACTTACAGCTACGACTCCACGTTCTGGGGATTTACGGGGAACTGGAACATCTTCGACTTCGGGCGGACGTATTACTCCGTAAAGAGCGACGCCGAGCTTGAGAACGCCCTCGACAAGACCCTGAGTTCCGTCCAGCAGAACGTCGTCTACGACGTCCGGGACGCATACTATGGCCTGCTCCGGGCGCAGACGCTTGTCAAGGTGGCTGAGGACACCCTTGCCCAGGCGAACGATCACCTCCGTGAGGCCCAGGGGTTCTACGACACCGGCGTAAAACCGCGATACGACGTAACGCAGGCGGAGGTCGGCGTAAACAACGCGAAGGTGCAGGTCATACAGGCCTACGACGCCGTAACCCAGGCGCGTATAACGCTTAACACCAGGATGACCGTGGACCCGATGACAAAGACAGTCGTCGTGGACAGGCCGGAGCTTGAGCCGCTGGACAAGACTCTTGAACAGTATCTCGCCCTGGCGATAGAGAATCGCCCGGACATACAGGCGCTTCAGTCCCAGAAAAATGCCTACGGGCTGGCCGTGAACGGGGCGCTCGCCGGGTTTCTGCCGGTAATCAGCGCAAGCGCCGGGTACGACTGGAACAACTTCGACAGCTCCGCCGTGGTAGACACGTCGAGCTACCAGGTCGGCATTACCTTTCCGCTGTTCCAGGGGTTCGGGACGGTCGCGCAGGTGGGGCAGGCGAGGGCGGCGGCGCTCTCGGCGAAATACAGGCTGGAGGACTCGAAGCTCGGCGTGGAAAACGACGTCGCCTCCGCATACCTTGCCGTGCAGGACGCCAAGGCGCGCGTCGCGGCGCTTGCGGTCTCGGTCCAGAAGGCAAAGGAGAACCTCGACATCGCCCAGGGCCGCTACGAGGCCGGGGTGGGGAATATCATAGACGTGACGGACGCGCAGGTGCAGCTTACGCAGGCCAGAACTGACCAGGCCCAGGCGTATTACGACTATCACCTGGCATACTCAAGGCTTCTGCGGAGCACAGGCGCGGGAGTAAGGTAAGAGTGAAATGAAGAAAAGCAGCACGAAAAAGATTGTAATAATCATAGCCGTCATCGCGGCATGTCTGCTTGTATTCGGGTTAATATACAAGAAGAAAAAGACGTTCAACCCGAAGGACTACGCCGTTGCCAAGGCGCACATAGGAGACGTGACGGCATCCGTATCCGCAACCGGCAAGCTCCAGGCCAAGACGACCGTACTCGTTGGCACCGAGGTGTCCGGGACGATACGCAAAATAACCGTGGACTACAACTCGCCGGTAAAAAAGGGAGAGGTGCTCTTAAAGCTCGACCAGGAGCTTTTCCGGGCGCAGGTGGACCAGGCGCGGGCGAACCTCGAAAACGCCCAGGCGAAGCTTAACGAGATGGAGTCAAACCGCGGCATGACAAAAAGCGGGGTGCAGACTTCCATCGACCAGGCCAAAGCGACTCTCGACAAGACGAAGGCCGACTACAGGCGCGACAGGATACTTATCAAGACCGGCTCCGTCGCCCGTTCCGACCTCGATACCGCGCGGGAGGCGTATCTGAACGCCCGCTCGCAGTATGCGAACGCAAAGGCTAATACGGACAAGAACCTTGTGCTCGACGCGCAGATTGCCGAAGCGAAGGCCGCGGTCAGCCAGGCCAGGGCGAGTCTCGAGACGGCGGAGACGAACCTCTCGAAGACCGTAATAATATCCCCGATGAACGGCGTCGTTATAGACAAGCAGGTGGAAGTTGGTCAGACCGTCGCCGCAAGTTTTTCCACGCCGAACCTCCTTACCATCGGAGACCTCTCCGTCATGCAGGTGGCAATCTCGATAGACGAAGCCGACGTGGGCCAGGCCAAGGTGGGCCAGAAGGTGCGCTTTACCGTTGACGCATTCCCGGAACACGTATTCAGGGGGATTCTCTCACAGATATATTACTCGCCGGTCACGGTCTCCAACGTCGTTACGTATACCGGGATAGTGGAGGTGAAGAACAAAGGCGGGCTTCTGCGCCCGGGCATGACGGCGAACATAAAGATAATCACCGGCCAGAAAAAGCGCGTGCTCCTGATACCTTCATCCGCGCTCCGGGTGCGTCTTCCTGGCGAGGCAAAGACAAAAAAGGAAAAGGGCGGGGAGCGCGGAGACTGGCATACCGTATGGGTGATGCAAAAGGACGGCCCTCACCCCGTGCGCGTTAAGACAGGGCTTACCGACCTTGTGAACACGGAAATCACCTCCGGCCTGAAAGCGGGAGAGCCTGTAATCACGGACTATTTCGGCAAGGGAGAGGCAGCCCGCGGCCCGCACGGCTTCTTCAGGATGTAGCATGATAGAGGCCAGGGAACTCGTCAAGGAATACGTCATCGGAGACACGACTCTGCGCGCTCTCGACGGCGTAAACGTCAGCATAGGGCGCGGGGAATTCGCGGCCATCATGGGGCCGTCCGGTTCCGGGAAATCCACCTTCATGAACATCATCGGCTGCCTCGACCGCCCGACCTCCGGCAGCTATATCCTCGATGGGACGCCCGTCGAGACGCTCTCGAGGGACACCCTCGCCGGCATGAGAAACAGGATGCTTGGGTTCGTATTCCAGGGCTTCAACCTCCTGCCGCGCACAACGGCGCTTGAGAACGTGGAGCTTCCGTTGTATTATAGCAGCGGCCAGGAAGTTGAAATGGAAGAGAAGGCATACGCGGCGCTCAAGTCCGTCGGCCTCGCGGGCCGGGAGAGGCATTTCTCAAACCAGCTCTCCGGCGGCCAGCAGCAGAGGGTAGCCATCGCGCGGGCGCTGATAAACGACCCGTCCGTCATACTCGCGGACGAGCCGACCGGGAACCTCGACAGCAGGACGAGCGTCGAGATAATGGAGATTTTCACGAAGCTGAATGTGGAGAAGGGTATAACGATTGTCCTTGTCACGCACGAGCCGGACATCGCAAACTTCGCCGCGAGGAGAATACACTTTAAAGACGGCAGAATAATATCTGACGAGAGGACGGGCAAATAAAAAGTATTGGATTGTCATTGCGAGCAAAGCGAAGCAATCTCAGTTCTTGAATTCCGAGATTGCCGCGCCGCCTTCGGCTTCTCGCAATGACAGGCAAAGGCAAAACCCGGGTTCTCGCTTTCGCGGGAATGACGTGCGGGATTGTCATTGCGAGCAAAGCGAAGCAATCTCAGTTCTTGAATTCCGAGATTGC
>JAKAHE010000084.1 GCA_021815285.1 Nitrospirota bacterium | reverse complement strand
TTCCGATCTCGAAGAGCGCGCCCCCCTGGAATAGATAACCGACACGGTCGCGCATTTTGTAGAGCGCCTGGCCCTTAAGGCCCCGGATAGACTTCCCGTCGATTAGAATATCACCGGAATCGGCCTCCAGGAGGCGCATTATGACCTTCAAAAGGACGCTTTTCCCCTGTCCGCTGCCGCCGATTACGGCGAAAATCTCGCCCTTATCCACGGTAAAGGACACGCCTTTTAAAACCGCCTGTCCGCCGAAGGACTTACGTATGTCTTTGACTTCTATCATTCAGAAATTCAACATAACCGAGTTTAAGAAATAATCCCAGACGAGAACGAGCGTAGACGCCATTACGACCGATGTCGTCGTTGCGCGGCTGACGCCCTCCGCGCCATGCTCCGTGTTATAGCCTTTATAGCAGGATATCCATATCATGATAACGCCGAAACACAGGCTTTTTATAATGCCGTCCCTGATGTCCCTGAAGCCCACGAAGTCCTTTATTCCGGAAAAATATGTCCCCGGAGAGAGTCCCAGGAGCTTTACGCCGATAAGGTATCCTCCGTATATTGCGACAACGTTGAATATCGCGCCGAGAAGAGGGAACGATATCAGGGCCGCAAGCATGTTCGGCACCATCAGGTAACGAAACGGGGACAGGGACATGGATTCCAGCGCGTCAACCTGCTCGGTAATGCGCATTATACCGATTTCCGCAGACAGCGCGGAACCCGCCCGGCCTATTATCATAAGCGCCGCGAGCACTGGCCCCAGTTCTCTTATCACGGAGAGCGCTATAGCCGGGCCCAGGTACGCCTCAGCGCCGAATTTCTGGAGGGTGTAATATATCTGGAGGCCCAGGATCATGCCCGTAAACGCCCCCGTAAGGACGATAAGCGCAGTGCTCCTGGCCCCAATGAACCCTATCTGGCGGATTACCCGGTTTATTTTAAGCGGCGGGATAAAAGTCCAGTATACCGTCCTTCCCAGGAAAAGGAACATGTCTCCCATATCCCGGAGGACGCTCAGCACAGCCGCTCCGATACCCCTTGGTATAGCCAGTATGTAATCCATTATGCTCAAGCCTTTTATAATAATAGCACGCGCGCCGGTTGGCAAGTGTTTTTTAAAGATACAACTTTAGGAAAACTCTAACCACAAGAAAAAAATAAATAATCCGGATTATTGCCGCTTTGTGTTTGACATGCCTCTGCCGTTCCGTTAGAATTTCATGCTTGTGAAGATAATTGACCGTTACATAATAAAAGAGCTGGTACCGCCCTTTTTTCTGGGTCTTCTCCTTTTCACCTTCGTGCTCCTGATAAACAGGATATTCAAGCTTACAGACCTTATAGTTACAAAAGGCGTGCCCCTGACGGAGGTCCTGCGGCTTGTCTCGTATATAATGCCGTCCTTCCTGACGTTGACAATCCCCATGGCGCTCCTCCTTGCGGCGCTGGTGGCGTTCGGGCGACTCTCCACGGACAGCGAGATAGTCGCCCTGAAGGCCACCGGGTTCTCCGTCTACCGGCTAATGGCTCCGGTGCTCGCCATAAGCCTTGTAACCGCCGCTGTGACAGCGTATTTCTCGCTCTATCTCGGACCTTACAAGGCGAGAAACTTCAAGAAAGAGGTCTTTACCCTTGCCAGGACTCACGCCTTCGCCGACATAGAAGAAGGGGTATTCAACGACTCGTTCAAGAACCTGGTGATATACGCAAACAAAGTCCCGGCGCCGAACGTGATGGACGGGGTCTTCATCTCCGACGAAAGAGACCCGAACGACCCGTATGTGATAATAGCCCGCCAGGGAATTTTAAACATGGACGTGTCTACCGGATATGCCTATCTTGTGCTGAAAGACGGCAGCATACACAGGAAAGAGAACAAGTCCGGCTCTTACCAGGAGATTAAATTCGTCAACAACACGCTCTCCATAAACCTCTATCAGAAATTCCTGGGGGATTCGGATGCGGATAAAATGGACAAGCGGGAGATGTCGCTTGGCGAGCTTCTGGATGCGGCGCGCCGGATGGCGGGGGCGGGGAAACAGAGCTCCGACCTTATGACGGAGTATTACAAGCGCTTTACAATTCCTCTCGCCTGCATTATCTTCGGTTTTGTAGGCCCGCCTCTCGGCATGTTCTCGCGGCGCTCCGGCAAATCATCAGGGCTGACCGTCGCGCTCATTATCTTCACTCTTTATTACGCCTTGATGAAGGGCGGAGAAGATGCGGCGTCCGCCGGAAGGCTGGCGCCGTTAATCGCCGCGCTTCTGCCGAACGTGGTCGTAGGCTCTATCGGGGTTTATCTCGTAGCGTCCGCCGGAACCGAGCGGAATATAGGATTGCAGGCAGTGAAAAATCTTTACGGCAGGTTTGCAAAGAGGGACACATCCGGGAGGAAGGACGGTTGAAGATATTACACCGCTATATCCTCAGGGAGTTTGCCCGGTTCTTCGCCATTACGCTGTCCGCTTTCCTGGTGCTTTTTCTTATAGGCGATTTCATAGAGAAGGTGGACGACTTCGTCAAGCACAAGGCCGCGGCGGCGGACGTAATCCGCTATATGCTCTACGAGCTTCCGAACACGGCGTTTCTGGTCATGCCCCTGGCCGTGCTTCTCTCCACGCTCCTCGCCCTTGGGCTTTTATCGAAGAACGGCGAGATAATCGCCATGAAATCGGGAGGTCTGCCGCTATACAGGATAGTGGCGCCAATATTCTTGGCAGCCGCATTCCTTTCGGGGCTTCTCTTCTGGGCGAACGAGACTATTATCCCTTACTGCAATGCAAAGTCGGGATATATAAAGCAGGTGAAGATAGATAAAAAACCCGCCCGCCCAGCGCTGAAGCATAACAAGTTCTGGTTCCGCGGCCCCGGAGGCGAGGTTATAAACATAGGTCTGGTAGATTTCAAATCCGGCATACCTGTATGTTACGGCGTCACGTTCTACAGGCTTGACAATAATTTTAATCTCTACCAGCGCGTTGACTCGAAGACGATGGACTGGGAGCAGGGCGGATGGGTGCTCTTAAAGGGGATTACATATGATTTCAAGCCTGGAGGCGGTATAACTATGAGCCGTTTCGACCGGCTCCCGGTAAACCTTCCGGAGAGGCCGGAGGATTTCAAGCGGGTCGAAAGGCTCTCCGAAGAGATGGATTTATCTGAGCTTCAAAGCTACATAGCGAGGCTTCGCCGGGAGGGGTATAACCCGGTGAAATATCTCGTGGATCTGTACGGCAAGGTGTCTTTCACGCTGGCCAACCTGATAATGGTCATAGTAGCGGTGCCTTTCTCGCTCAAGACCTCCCGGAGCGGCGGCATGGCGCTCGGCGTGGCCATATGCATAATCCTCGCCATAAGCTACTGGTTTTTATATTCTTTTTCCATATCGCTCGGGCACGCGGGCAGGTTTCCTCCGCTTTTCGCGGCGTGGTTCGCCAACGCGCTTTTCTGCGCATCCGGTATTTATCTGTATCTACAGGCGGACAGATAAGAAATCAGGAATGGATTTTATGGCAGGGCGCCTCAGTGGAATAACCGGAGGATGAAAAAAGCCTTATCCCGGAACCGCTGGTTTTATGGACAGCGCCCTTTCCGGAATATTCCACAATATCGCCTTCAAACGCGCGCATGTCGGCAGGTTCGTGTGAAATCAGGATTACGGGTATATTGAAACGCGCCTGCACGGCTTTAAGCTCGGCGCGCATTTTCTCCCGCAGGCTATGGTCAAGGGCGGAAAACGGCTCGTCCAGGAGCAGGACGGAGGGGTGATTCACGAGCGCGCGGGCCAGGGCAACCCTCTGCCTCTGCCCGCCGGAGAGGTCCCTGGGCAGGCTCTCCGCCATTTCTTTAAGTCCAAATATTTCAAGGAGTTCGGAGACTTTTCTCTTGTCTTCCATTGAAAGCGGCCTGAGCATCTTCTTAAGCCCGAAGCCCACGTTATCGGCAACGTTCAGGTGCGGAAACAGCGCATAGTCCTGAAACAGGTAGCCTATCTCGCGCTCGCGCACAGGCACGTTTATGCGGTTTTCAGAGTCGAACAATACCCGCTCTGCTATCTCGATCCTGCCGGAGTCCGGCGTTTCGATGCCCGCGATGCACCGGAGCGTAAGGCTTTTTCCGGCCCCTGACGGGCCGGAGAGTATCGTATAATACCCGCGCGAGGAAAAGGAGACGTCAAGGTTGAATCTCCTGTTACCGGAGGCCAGTGTCTTTTTTATGCAGACGCGCGTCGTCATGGTTTGCTGAAACCGTACCGGGCAAGTATGGCCCGTCCCTTGTCGGAAAGGAGATATTTGATGAAACTAAGCGCCGCCGCGCGGTTTTTTGTGGAAGACACGACGCCTATCGGATAGACCACGGGCTTGTGCCCCTTTATGTCGCTTATGACCCTGACCTTGTTCCTCACGACTGCCGCGTCGGTCGCATAGACAAACCCGGCGTCCACCTCCCCGCGCGAGACGTATTCAAGCACCTGGCGGACCGAATCGGCATAAATAAGCTTAGGCTCAAGGGCGTTCCACATCCCGTCTTTCTTTAGCGCCTCTCTCGTATACAGGCCTGCGGGCACGGTCTCAGGCTTCCCCACGGCTATGCGCTTTACCGAACCGCCCAGGAGGTCTTTCAAGCCCTTTATGGCCGTCCCCTTTGGAGCGACAAGGACGAGTTTATTGCCGGCGAAATTCACGACGGTCGGATAGTCGATAACCCCTTTCAGCCGCGCCGCCTGCATGGTCTTTACGTCGGCGCTCGCGAACACGTCTACGGGCGCGCCCATGGCAATCTGCTGAAGAAGCGGGCCGGATGCGGCAAAGTTAAAAGTTACCTTGACGCCGGGGTCCGATTTTTCAAAACCCTTTCCAACCTGTTTGAAGGCGTCCGTCAGGCTCGCCGCCGCGGAGACTATTATTTTTTCGTTTGCCAGCGCCGCCTCCGAAAACCAGACCGAGGCCGCCATAGAGACAAGCAGCCATATCAAAGCACTCTTCATTATCTTCATCGCGGTTTCCTCCGTTATGGATTGAGCAATAAAAAAGGCGCCTTCTGAATACAGAGGTGCCTTGCCGCCTTAAAGCCCCTCCTTTCCAAAGCCGGTCGTCCGGCTCTTTACGGGAGGCCGCATCCTTTCGGGCGCGACCCTGTCGGCCTGATACTCATGACCCGTGCGTAAGGCGTTAGGCTATCAGGCTCGGAGTTTATTATTCAATTTTCGGGAAGTATAAGATAGCGTTCCGAAACTGTCAAGAAAAACCGCCGACTTCCCGTCAGACTGTCATTATTTGCCACCCCCGTGTCAGTATTCCGTCCTCAGAAGCTTTCCGGAGAACACGAGCATTACAATGCATATCACGGAAGTGAAGATTACGAGCTGCATGGAAAGCATGTCGTTACCTGCCTCGACGGCGTCGTATATCGCGAGCGAGAGCGTCTGCGTTCTGCCGGGCAGGTCGCCCGCAACCATCAGCGTGGCCCCGAACTCGCCCATCGCCCTTGCGAACGCAAGCATAGCTCCGGCAAGGATTCCGCGCCATGCAAGCGGAAGCGTAACCCTGAAAAATACCGAGGGTTCAGACTGCCCGAGCGTCCTTGCCGCGTTCTCGAAATCCGGCGACACCCCCTCGAACGCGGCGCGCGCAGACTTTATGACCATCGGCAGAGATACAATCGACGCCGCTATGACAGCCCCCTGCCATGTAAACATTAAAGAGATGCCGAAATATTGCTCCAGCCATCTGCCGATGAAGCCGTTCCTGCCCATAACCACGATTATGTAGTATCCCATGACCGTCGGCGGCAGGACGAGCGGCAGGGTGAGGAAGGCGTCGAGCCAGTTTCGGCCCGGAAAGCTTTTACGGGACAGGCCATATGCCAGGGCGGTCCCGGCAACGATTGCCGCGCATGTGGCCAGACCGGCAACTTTTAATGTAATAAGCAGTGGAGACAGTTCAATGGCATTGAACATCGGGGCCACCTCATTTCCCGAACGGGCACTTCGGATATTCGCAATCCGGGCAGTTAAGACAAAGACCGCCGTGTCCCATTTCCGCAAGCTCTTTTCTCCCTATGCGCTCTCCGGCCAGTATACGGGGAAGAACAAGGTCGAAAACCGTCGTCTTGTGATACATCCCGCAGGCGGGAACGCCTATCACGGGTATCGTTTTCTCCCCTTCTAAATACCCGACAAGCAGCATTGACCCCGGTATTACCGGTGAACCGTAGACCATATCGGTTACGCCGACACTCCTCAGCGCGAACCTCGTCACATCGTCCGGGTCTACGGACATGCCTCCAGTAACTATAAGCAGGTCCGCGCCTGCGTTTATAAGCTCTACCAGCCTGTCTTTTATGAAGGATTCGTCATCCGGGGTATAATATTTCCCTGTTATCCTGCCGCCGAATGCCTCGATTTTGCCCTCCATGACGGCTGAAAATGCATCTTTTTTCCGCCCGTAATATACCTCGCTGCCGGTAATAACTATCCCGGCCAGAGGCTTTCTCACGTCCTTTACTTCTATAATTCCTCCGGCGGATTCTGCAATCCTGGCGGCCTCGGCAATCACATTTTTTTTCACTACAAGGGGTATCGCCCTCGTCCCGGCCACAACCCGGCCTTTCTTTACAAGCGTATTGTCGTGCAGGGTCGAACACGCAATTTCGCCAAGCATGTTCATGGCAAACAGCGCCTCGCGGTTGACCTTCAAAAGCCCGTCCCTGGCGGCGACTAAATTCACTTTTCCTTCCCTCGGCTCGCCCTGCATGGCGATTCCTTCGCCCGCCAATGCCGAGGCGAGCGCGATGGCCGCGTCATCTTCGTGCATTTCGCCGTCGGCAAGCGAGAGCACGAAGAGGTTGTTCTTGCCCATGTCCCGGAGGCGTTCGATGTCCATCTGGCAGACCCTGTGTCCCCTCCTGAAGGCCCTGCCCTTGAATTCGTCCTGTCTTATCTCCGTTATGTCGTGCTCAAGGCACATACCCACCGCCTCTTCAAGAGGCACTACCTTCCGCGCAGGCCCGTTTTTTTTATCGCTGCTCTCACACATCGTCAAACCCCTTGCTATGCTTTGTTGCCGGCCCAGGTATCAGGTTTATTCCAGAATCCTGGACGAATGTGTATAAACGACCATATCCCTGTCCCGAAGGCGGCCCACCAGTGTGCAGCCCATACGTTCGGCAAGGTTTACGGCAAGTGACGTGGCGGCGGATACTGCCGCGACTACGGCGATTTTCGCCCTTACCGCTTTCTGCACCATCTCGAAACTTATCCGCCCGCTTATCAGCGCAACGCACCTTCGGCAATCTATGCCGCTCATCATCGCATGACCTATAACCTTGTCCATCGCGTTATGCCGGCCAAGGTCCTCCCGGACTACTATGACCTTCCCCCCGGTGTCCGCCAGCGCCACGGCGTGCGCGCCGCCGCGTGTCGTCCGGAACAAGTCCTGCCTCTCCAGCATGGCATACTGCATTCTAACGAGGTCTTCCGCCTTTATTTCAGGGCCGCCCTCAATCCGGGAAAGCCTGCGGCCTATGTCCTCAAGCATCCGCACTCCGCACAACCCGCAGCTGCTCCTTGAAGACATGGCGCGCGGGCCGGGACGGCTGTCGCCTTCCTGCGGGGCGTTTTTAACTATCACCTGTACGATGTTTTTAAGTTCTTCGGTCTCGTTCGGGCAGAACCCCATGCTTAAAATATCCGGAAACGAATCGACGATGCCCTCTGTCAGGCAGAACCCGGCGGCAAGCTCCATCTCGTGTCCCGGCGTCCTCATCACGACGGCGTACGGCAGGCCGTTTACCCTTATCTCAAGGGGTTCCTCGACAATAAGCGGGACATCTTCCGGGGTCTTCGCGCCGTCTTTTATATGAACCACGGGCAGTTCGACATACTGATCCAAAACCGTTTCCTTTTTAGACGTACGGAAGTCTTCCAAGGCAGCCGCCGCAAAGCTCTCCGTCGGACGAAGGATACGCCTCGCCGCACTTCGGGCAGAGCCTTACGGGGCCGATTTTTATTTTCGCTACGCGAGCCATGTCCACCAATACCCTCTGGGCGCCAAGCAGGCCCGTCCCGGCGTCTTCAATCTCCGCAAGGAGCCGGCCTGAGTCCTGCTCCGCCTTGGGTTTTTGCTTCAGAAACCAGCTGTGTATCTCCGGCCACGCCGCAAGCCTTTGCGCGTCCACAAATACCCTTGCACCTTCTCCGGTCGTCTTGTCGTAAAGTGTAAGCGCATACCGTCCCACGTGTATAACGTGAACCCGCCCGTTTCCGAGCGTGCAGGGAGTGAGGAGTTGCACGGCGTCCGGAAGGCATACGCCAGTCTCGCACAGGGCCTCGAACAGAACGCCTTCCGGGAGCCTCTGGCGGGCCATTTCGACCATGTATCCGCCTATCAGGACGCCCGGAGCCGGGCTTCCGTGGAATTCCCGGACAATCTCGCAGAATTCCCCGAAAC
>JAKAHE010000083.1 GCA_021815285.1 Nitrospirota bacterium | reverse complement strand
GATCTAGAGCCTCCAGACCGGGAGGTCTCCGTATGTGCAGGCCATCATGGAGTTGCCGCAAACGCCGATTAAAAAAGACGGATAAAGTATGATAAGTATCCCGCAGATAGCGGTTATTACGGAGAGCATCCGGGGCGTTTCTATTTCTATTGAAATTATGGAGAGAAATGCGGCGGCAATTACGACCGCGCAGGCGCCTACGACGGCCATGTAGGTATGCGAGTCTTTATCGGAGCAGAGCGGGAAGACCGCCGGGGCGACAAGCGCGGCGGCGGAAACGGCCATTTCTCCGCCCGCAACTACGGCGATTAATTTCTTTCTTGTGCCCATGACTTTTCTCCCCGAACGTCCTGGCCGAGTATGCCCCGGCTGCTATCTTACCGGTTTCGTTAGATTTTATTTAATGTATAACGGCTGCCCGAATCTTCCGATAAAGTTTTCTAAAAACCGCCCCCGGGCCTTTCGGCCCAGGGGGCTTGAGTTTTCCCTTTTTAGGGGGGCCGGGTATTTATTCAGGGTTCTTTCCCCAGTCCACGGCTATGCCGCAGAGAAGGGGCGAACCGTTGTCGATTTGTATCTTAACGCCCGCCTGCTCATGGCATCTCTTGCAGATGGACACTTCCTTGACAATCTTGTGCGTCTTTGCGTTCATGACGGCGAGTATCGAGTCGTCCGAATACGTCCTGCATGACAGGAGCACGTATTTGCCGTCCGGGGTGAATGCGAAGTCGTGCGGGAAGAGCTGGTCGTCGGTCAGATTTATCCTGTCCTTTACCTTCCTCGTCTTCACGTCGATAATAACCACCTGGCTTTTGCCCTTGCCGGCGACGGAACTGGCGACGGGACCCTTCGGGGTGACGACGAACTCGTTCGGCGCGCTGCACCAGAGCTCGGTATGCGCGGGATTCATGCGTATCTGGTGAATGAAGGTGCCGATAGGTATCTCGCCTATTTTCTTCTTGGTCTTCCAGTCGAGCACGAAAACCTTGCCCTGCACCATGTCGGAGACGAAGGCGGTCTTGCCGTCCTTTGTCCAGGCGATGCCGCAGACGGACTTGCCGACCGGTATTACGTCCGCCTTCTTTTCCTTCTTGATGTTGAACTGGTAGACGTCGCCGTCCGCCATGTCTTCGTAATAGATATTCTTGCCGTCCGGGCCGGGTATGGCGCCGCAGAACTTCTCGCCTACCTGTCCCAAGTCGGTTAATTTCTCAGTATCGAGGTTGTATTTCTTCACCCTGCCGTCCAGCAGACCGACGAAGAGGTCGCGCCCGATAAGCGCTGCGCCGTGGGTTCCGCCGCCAGGCTTCGTGTGCGCGGGGTCCAGGTGCAGACCGGCTATCACGCCCTGGGTCTCGCTTCCGGCATGGGTTATCACTATCCTGTCAAGATCCCACGTGGAGAGATTGATTACGGCCAGGTGTCCGCCGTGTCCCGCCACGTACGCCGTGCCTTTCAGAAGCGGCGCATCGTCAGCCGCGGCAATCAGGGCCGTGGCCATAAGCGCCACAGCGGCAAGAGCAATACTGAACATCATCTTCTTCATGGCTTTTCCTCCAGAACTGTTTGCCATTTCCAATAGCCGGAATCCGCCGAAACCGGCTGTTCCCCATTACAACACCACGATTTCTTTCAAGATAAGGCCGATTAAAAAGCTCCTTCTTAAAACGCCGCGCGTCACCTCCTTTAAAAGCAATTTCTACTACTCTCTTATAAACAGGAAATAGACCATCGTCCAGCTGCCGAGGACTATAAATATTATCGAGACCAGGCTGCCCAGCGCCAGGGTGGAAAGACCGGTCAGGCCGTGGCCGATATTGCACCCGCCAGCAAGGGTTGCGCCAAATCCCATAATAAGGCCGCCGGAGAACTGGGTTACGAGCGACTGGGCCTTGGGGGCGCGCCAGGAGAACTCCTTGTTTTTGTAGGCCGAGAGGAACGAGCCTGCCACCAGGCCGAATATCATCCAAACGCTCCATGTCATGGTGCCAAGCTTGCCCACCACGCCTGACACGTCGTCCGCCTGGGCCGCAACGGCCGTTCTCTTTATCGCGGCGAACTTGGCCGCGCCTGTAAACCATGCTGAGAGCTCGTTTAAAGGCCCCGTAAAGGAAAGGCCTCTGGCGTGCGGAAACCCGCCCCATTTCTCTGATGCGTAGAATGCCAGTGTTGCCACAAGACCGACAATTATGCCGGTAAACCACCAGCTGAAGCCTTTCTGGCTCGCCTGCCTCTTGAAATTCCCCTTGGCGATGAATATCAGGGCGGGAACGGCAAGCACCGCTATTATTATCCAGCGATTTACGCCGAGCACGCTGTATATGGTGACCGGCATGAGGTTGCCGTCCGCATCCGTAACACTGTAAAGGAACTTCGCGCTTGAGAGGTTGGATGGGTCGAATCCGGGGCCGAACCAGAGGAATTTTGCGACGGGGTTAAGGACGCCTGAGAGCGTCGATGCGGCTGTCAGTAGAAACCCCAGCGCCGCAAACCACGAGCCTATCATGCCCTCGCCAACCCTGTAGAGCGTCCCGGTTGCGCACCCGCCGGCCAGCACCATCCCTATTCCGAATATATATCCGCCAAGGACGTTGGCCAGCCAGGTGAAGGGAATGACCCGGAGCTTTATTATCCCTGCGGCGTCAAGGCCGTTGGCCCCTATTATTAATATCAGGAGCGCCAGGATGTATATCCTGAACACGGTGAAATCCCGCGACAGGAGCACCTCCCGAAACGCGGTATTCATACAGAATCGCCCGTGCTGGAGGGTAAAGCCGAATATCGCGCCTACCCCAAGCCCGGAAATAATAAGCGGCCAGTTCATTTCTTCGTTCCTCCCCTGATTGATATTTATTTAATCCAAACGCATTCCCAATAAGTGCAAAAGCTCTGCCACCCCGTGCGCGGATTTCTGTCTTTTAGGGAAGTCCATGATTGTCAAAGGAAAAATCGCTATGAACTTTAAAGCCCGGCATTTAACTGCCCTTAAAAAGCACACGGGATGAGACATTCACGCCCCATTTATACCTTTTTTGTCCCATAAGAAAGGGCTTTTAATCGGTTTTGCGCTGTGATAAACTCCGGCGAGTGTTAAAATTATCCGCTTTCAATGGCATGTTAATTGCAGTCATTTTGTAGTGTTTTGATTAGGCCTGCAATGTCTGGTTAAATAATACAAATCATTACTGAACATGGAGGGGGTAGGCAATTGTCAGCGAAGAGAGTCCTTTGCGTTCTTGGGGCAGTATTTCTACTTTTTGCCGCGTCCGGCTGCAACAAAAAGGCACGGAGCGCCACGGCGGGAAGACCTACAATGCGGATTGGTTTTATGATTTGCAACAGCGAGGCCGAGACCATGGCCCGTTTCGCTCCGCTTTGCAAGTATCTGTCTGATAAGCTCAACATCAATTTTGTCCCGGTGCCTATCAACACGATAGACTTCGAGCAGGCGGTGCGGGATAAAAAAGTGGACTTCACTCATACAAATTCTCTTTTGTATGTTATACTGAATAAAAATTACGGCGTAGACATACTGGCCGGAGACGTCCGGGGGCCGGACGGCAGGATGTCGAGAGGGGCTATAATGGTAAAGAAAGACAGCCCCATTAAGACTATTGCCGACCTCAAGGACAAGCGCCTTGTTTTCGGGCCGGCTTTTGCGCCTACGGGTTATCTTTCCCAGTATTACCTGATGCTTAAAAGCGGGTTCAATCCCGAAACCGGTCTGAGATTTTATACTACGCCGCACGGCGCCTACAAGCACGACAAGGTTATTTACTCTCTCGAATACGGCGATTTCGACGCCGCGGCAGTGCCCATGCTCGATTTTTATCTGCTCTCCAAAGAAGGCAGGATAGACCCTTCAGATTTTCGCATTATAGCCGAGGAAAAGCCCATACCCTACTGCGGTTTCGGTGTCTGCGAGAACGTGGACGAAAACCTGGCCAAAAAATTCAAACAGGCGCTGCTTGACATAAAGCCCGACGATACCGTAGATTACCAGGGCGAGCGCCTGAAGGTATTGAAAGCCGTGTGGGTGGACGGTTTCGCCGAAGCGAAGGATTCGGATTACGACTTTGTAAGGGAGATGGCCAAGACGTGCAATATGCCGCCTTACCAGAAGTTCTAAATGAAGCTCGACAAGTTCGATTTCATAGTAATTTCCGCAGTAACCATCCTTGCTGCGGGGGCTGTATTTTATGGCGCAGCGGGCTACGGGACCCAGGCAAAGGCTGAGGCCGCGGCCCGGCAGGACCCGGAGATTGCCGCGCAGATGGCCCCGAAAATCGCCGAGGCTAAGGCGCTTATGAATTCCGGCCAGATGCGCCAGGCGGCCGGCGACTGCAAGGAGATATGCCTTGCCGACCCGGCGGACGCCTCGGCTCACGCCCTGTACGGCCAGGTATGCTCCAGGCTCCAGGACTATCCGGACGCGGTGAAGGAGTTCCGGATGTGCCTCTCTCTCGATGCGGATTACGCCGACAGCAAATCGCGCAAATTCATCGGCAAGATAATCAAGGCTACGATAAAGGAGTGCAGGCCGCAGTTCATGCTGGCGCTCTCGAAAAACCCGAACGACAAAGAGGCTGCGGCAGACATGGAGAACGTCCATTACCTCCAGAGGATGCTTGCGGGGGGCTGTGATTGAGTTTGTAAAAAAACACAGGGAAACCCTCACCGCCGTCGCGGTCGGGGTGGCGATGGGCTGGGCCGGTGCCTGCCTTGCGTGTCTCGGCAACCCGAAAAATACCGGCATATGCATCTCATGCTTCATGGAGAACCTGGCCGGTTCGCTGGGGCTGCATAACAACATAAGAATGGACTACATCCGCCCGGAGCTTATAGGCTTTGTCCTGGGCGGCATGGCAGCCGCCCTGATAGCGAAGGAATTCAAGGCCGAGGGCGGCTCTTCCCCGATGCTCCGCTTCTTTGCGGGCGTCCTCCTCATAGTCGGCTGTTCCATATTTCTCGGATGCCCAATAAGAATGATACTGCGGCTGGCGAACGGGGACTTCACGGCTATCTCCGCGGTCATAGGACTTGTCGTGGGCGTATGGATCGGTTTTCAGTTCCTGAAGCGCGGGTTCTATCTCGGCGATATTTCGCCGATGCCGTTCTTAAACGGCCTCGTGATACCGGCGATATTCGCGGCCCTTCTTCTCGGCCTTGCGTTCAGGCCGGATTTCCTGCACTTCTCGAAAGTCGGCCCAGGAGCCCAGGAGGCCCATATAAAGTTCTCGCTCGGTTCCGGGCTTGTAATAGGCTTTCTCGCCCAGCGTTCCCGTTTCTGCATCACAGGCAGCATCGGGAATTTCATAGCCTCGCGCGATAAAAAAGTAATCGTCTCGCTTGCGGCGTTCGCGTTTACAGCCCTCGCTGTCAACCTCTACAAGGGCTTCTTTACTCCGGGTTTTAACGGCCAGCCAGGCTCGCACCTGGCCTACGGCTGGAGTTTCATGGGCATGATGCTTGTCGGGATAGTGTCCGCCATGATAGGCGGCTGTCCGTTCAGGCAGCTTATAATGGCCGGCCAGGGGAGCATTGACGCCGGCGCGGCGGTGCTCGGCATGATTGCCGGAGGAGCCATAGTCCAGGCCTGGGACATAACAAGCTCCAACATGGGGCCGACGGTCTATGGCGAAGTGGCAACGCTTGTCGGGCTTTCGCTGGTGCTGTCAGCGGGTCTTTTTCTGCGAGTGAGGGACTGAAACACGTGATTCGCGTTGGCGTTAGGTCCGTCATTCCCGCGAAAGCGGGAATCCAGCGACTTTCAGGGTTTATTTAGCGCCACGATAACAAGGACGTTGCTTTAAAATATTCCGTAATCCCCGGTATAATAAAAAAATGATATACCTCGACAACGCAGCCACGTCGCACCCGAAACCTGAATCCGTATACAAACGGATGGACTTCGTCTTAAGGAACGCCTCCGCCAACCCTGGCCGCTCCGGCCACAGGATGGCCATAGAGGCAAACCGCGTAATCTTCGAGGCCAGGGAGAGCGTCGCCCGCCTCTTCAACATCAGGCACCCGGAGAGGATAATCTTTACCTGCAATGCCACTGCCGCTCTCAATCTCGCACTGAAGGGCCTCCTTCAGCCGGGCGACCACTGCGTTACATCGGACATGGAGCATAACTCCATGGTCAGGCCGCTTAAATTTCTATCGCAGCAGGGCGTCAACGTGCATAGAGTTCAGGCGTCGAGGGAGGGTTCTCTCGACCCTGACGAAATATCCTCCGCCATAACCTGCGAAACAAGGCTCATAGCCGTAACGCACGCCTCGAATGTCATAGGCGCGATTTCGCCCCTCGCGGACATAATCAAGGCCGCGCATGACAAAGAAGTTCCAGTCCTGATAGACGCCGCGCAGACCGCCGGGTCCGTTACGATAGACGTCGATGCGCTCGACGTGGACATGCTCGCATGTCCCGGCCACAAGGGGCTGTTCGGCCCGCAGGGGACGGGATTCCTGTACGTATCACCGAAAATCAACCTGAACCCGACAGTATTCGGCGGCACCGGCTCTCGCTCCGACCTCGACAGAATGCCGGATTTCCTGCCGGACCGCTACGAGGCGGGGACTTTAAATACGCCGGGCATCGCCGGCCTCGGAGCAGGCGCGGAATTTATCGCATCGGAAGGCGTCGAGGCCATACGCGCGCACGAAAAACGTATGCTTTCCCGTCTCATAGAAGGACTGTCCAATATCCCGGGGGTAAAGATTTACGGTACGAAGGATATGGAGCGGCGCGCTGCGGTCGTATCCTTTACAATCGAAGGCATGGACCCGGCTGTCATCGGGGACAGGCTCGATACCGATTTCGGCATAGGCGTGCGTGTGGGGATACACTGCGCCCCGGACGCCCACAAGGTAATCGGCAGCTACCCCAAGGGCACGGTTCGGATGAGTCCCGGATACTTCACGACACCCGAAGACATAGACCTGGCAATAGGGGCCATAGACGCAATCGCCTCAGGACGGGAAAAACATCACTACATCCCCGTCTTAAGCCCGCAACCTGCCCTCCCTCGCGGGTGATGGAGGTAAAAACACACTGGTTAGCGCCAGGTTCAGGGGAGTCGGCCAATGGAAGAGCAATATAAAATCTTCGTATTCAAGAGCACTTACCTTACTTTCAAGGCTGAGCGGGCGCTGAAGGGCGCGCATGTGGCGTGCAAGGTTGTAACGAAGCCGCGCGACATAAGCTCCGACTGCGGCCTTGCCATCCGTGTCAGCGCGTCGGACGAGCCGACGGCCTCCAGAATAATGTGCGATTCAGGGATTACAAGCCTGGGAGTGTGGTAAAATCAGCCTCCCCGTCCGTGTCTTTGTTGCCGAAAATTATAGCCCAAAGCCGTCCTGTAAGCCGAATTCTGTATCCGGGACTTGAAGGCCCCGGACGGCGGCCATTCCTCTGGGACCTGGATTACTCCAGGCCTCAAGCGGCCTGACCCGGGGACATCGGGCGGGCAGCCCTTGTCGTCCCCCTATTTGGCCTTGCTCCGGGTGGGGTTTGCCATGCCCTGGACGTCGCCGCCCAGGCGGTGAGCTCTTGCCTCGCCGTTTCACCCTTGCCTGCGATAGCAGGCGGTCTTTTCTCTGCGGCACTTTCCGTAGGGTCGCCCCTCCTGGACGTTATCCAGCACCCTGCCCTGTGGAGTTCGGACTTTCCTCTGAAGCCGAAGCTTCAGCGGCCGCCCGGACGGCTTTGGGCAAATTAATTATATAATATGCGAGGACTTTTGGGAAGGAAAAGTAGTAGCTGGATCCCAGCTTTTGCGGGAATGACGGCCCTACAGGCTCCCCGTTATCTTCTTGTCTATCGCCTCGTTTGCGAGGGCGTCGGCGTGTGCATTCTTTTCGCGGGGGACGTGTAATATATTGAAATGTTTAAAGTTTGAGACGAGGGATTTAGCCTTTATGAATAGCGGCTGAAGCTGCGGGTGCTTTACTTTGTATTCGCCTTTAACCTGCTTCACAAGAAGTTCCGAATCAGCGAAAACCGTTATGCTATCGGCAGTTAGCTCGCAAGCGGCCTTTAATCCCTCAAGCAACGCGGCATATTCTGCCTGGTTATTGGTAGCCTTTCCTATATAGCGGCGTATCTCCCTGATTATCCTGCCGGTTTCGTCTTCTATAACCACGCCGATTCCGGCCTCGCCGGGGTTCCCACGCGATGCCCCGTCGGTATGAATCCTGAGCGAAACACCGCCCGGCCCCACTTCCGGAGCCTCGAAAACGAACCCGGTCTGACCGGCCTTTCCCGCCTTGACCGCCTTTTCTCCCCCCCGTCCTGCCGCCTGAATTTCTCCATCTTTTACGGCGTCCGCAGCCTCCAGCAAAAGCGCCCGAAGCGCCTCGCAGTCCAGTTCGGGGTGTTTGTCGAGCACGGCCCGGACGGAGAGCGCCCCGGCAAGGAGTTTCAGGGCTTCGGATTTTTTCACTTGGAAGGAGATCGGAA
>JAKAHE010000082.1 GCA_021815285.1 Nitrospirota bacterium | reverse complement strand
GTATTCTCGCCGGACAGGATAGGTCTTCTCTACGACATCACAAGGGAGCTCTACAAACAGGGCTGCCACATATCTTCCGCGAAGGTTGATACAGAGGTTGACCAGATTGTGGACGTGTTCTATGTAACGGACATATTCAGGCAGAAGCTTGAAGACAAACACCGTATCGCGGCGCTGAAGGACGCATTGCAAAAGGCCGTGGCGTAAGAAATAATCGATTCTTTCCGTCATTCCCGCGCAGGCGGAAATCCAGGTTTTTTCTGTCATTCCGAGCGTAGCCGAGGAATCGACAGTTGGATGAAAATCAACGGCAGGTCCCTCCGCTACGGTCGGGACGACAGCATTTGCAGCGAGCTGGACGTTTGAAAAAAAGAGCCATATTTATACTTCTTGCCATTGCCCTGCTTGTCGGGGGACTCAACCTGTTCACGAGGGGCAGATATTTTTCCGGGAAGATAAAGACATATGTCGTCGAGCAGGCCGGTCGGGAGCTTGGGATGAAGGTCGGGATGGGCAGGCTTGTCTTCAACTTCTTCCCGGCATATATAGACATCGAAAAACCCGCCGTAAGCGGATGGGACCCGAAGAACCCGGCGCGGGCCATAGGCGCCCGGAAGATACGGGCTTACATAAGCATCGGTTCGCTTTTGAACAGGCGCATAAACATACGCCGGATAATTGTATACGGGGCGTCGCTGGATGTCGAGAGGTTTCCGGACGGAAGCTTCGACATAGACCATCTCAGAGATAAAATCAGCGAGCTTCTGAAAAAAAAGCCGGAGCGCGGCGCCTACAAGGTAGAGGTGCATGAGATTGTCCTGCTTGGCGCGTGCGGCTCATATTCCGACGCGGCGAAAAAAATATTCGTCTCGGTCTCGGACGCCGGCGTGGATTTCCGGATAAACGGCAGGCAAGCTGTTGGCGGAGTTGGTAGAAGCCGGCCTGCCGGCTCAACCGGCTACTGGGCAGGTTTTAAGCTGAACGGCATCTCGGTAAAGCTGGAAGGACGTCCCAGCATTCCGGCGAGTCTCGAAGGCGATGCCGAATACGCGGACGGCAGGATTAATTTCCGGGGCGTGAGGTTTGATTCCAGTGGGGCAAGGCTTAAACTTTCAGGATACGTATTGCCTGCCGGGAAACCTGAGCTGGATTTGAAATTCTCATCCAGCGCCGACCTGTCGCTTCTGGGCAGACTCGGCCTGATGAAAGAACCGCCTGAAGGCCTTGCAAGCCTCTCCGGCAGCCTGCGCGGGACATATCCGTCGCTTTTCGGGACGGGCGAATTTTCCCTCAGGAAGGGCGCATACCGAGGGGTCAGGATAGACGATATTTATTCCAGGGTCATATTCGACAAAGGCATGCTTTCCATGCCGGAGCTTGAAAGCAGGCTTTTCGGCGGGAGGATAAAGGGAAATGTCCTGGTGGATTTCTCCGGAGGAAGGCCGTCGTTCCGCTCCCAATGGAACCTGAAGGGACTCGTAAGCGGAGACTATACTGCTTCCAACCCTAAGCTCAGGTTTATCCCGTGGTACACGGTCAACGGGGATGTGAAAATATCCGGCACAGGGCTTAACAGTTTGGAAATTACCGCATCCGGCGATGTTTCTGCCACAAAATACGAAAGGCCGCATAGCAAGAGAGGGGTTAGCGAAGAACTTGATATGCTGAAGCAGGCCAAGGTTGTCTTCCGCATGGGCGGGGGGCTGATTCAGATAGACAAGGGATATGCATGGTCAAAAAATACTGCCATTTCATTCGCCGGCGTCGTGGGTTTCGACGGCGCTTCGGATATGTCCATAAAGGCGCATTCCAATGACATAACGGACATATCGACGCTGATAGGATATTCCGACGTTCACGGAAAGCTCGACCTCGGCGCCTACATGCGCGGGAACATACTCAGGCCGACTATAACCGGGAAGGCGAAGATTACCGATGCCTTCGCACACGGGGTTTCGTTCCCGGAGGCCAAGGGAGACGTGAAGCTCTCGGACTGGCAGCTGTCGTTCAGCAATTTCATGGTGCGCCATAAAACCGGCAGCTTTGTCATCGACGGGACGGTATTCTTCGACAGCAACGGCGGAACGGTTGACAACCCTTACTTCGATGCGAGACTCTCCATCAGGAAAGTCAACGCAAGGGGCATTATTGCAATATTCTATAAAGACATACCCGTCAACCTGACTACCGAAGGCGTGATGAATTTTTCCGGGACTACCAGCAGATTCAAGGGAGACGCAAGGCTTACTACCGGAGCGGGCGATGTATACGGCCAGCCCCTTGACAAAGGTTTTGTGACGGCGAGGCTTACCGAAAAAGGAATAAGTTTCCCGAAGGTAATCGCCGTGGCCGGCCATGATGTCGTTACGGCGTCCGGGGCGATTGGGTTTGACAATACATTCCAGGGCAAAGCCTCTTCGGCGAGGTTCAGCCTGACGGGATTAAAGGTGCTTTCTGACACGGGGGCTCCGGTAAAAGGCAGCGCCTCGTTCTCCGTAACCGGTAAAGGAACGTTCGACAACCCGTCTATAGAGGCGGATTTAAGCACTCTTAAGCTTGGTTTCGGCGGCGTGGACTTAGGTCATGGTAACCTTAGGGCAAGGCTCAGGAGAAATAACTTAAGGCTCGACGGGACGGTGCTGGGCAGGAAGGTCTCTCTTGCAGGGACGCTCGGCCTGTCGAAACCTTACAAGTGGAACGGTAGCCTCGTATTTAACGGCGGCAGGCTTGAGCCGTTTATCCGCCTTGTATACAAGGAACTGCCTGAGGGCGCATCGCTCGTCTCTACGGGCGTCATTACCGGTAATGGCGAGCTTTCAGACCCTTCGGTTACCTCCGTCCAACTCGATTTAAAAGAGGTGGACGCGCTTGTTTTCGACAGGAAGCTTTCAAACGTCGGCGACATCCAGGTCGCCTATAGCGATGGGAAGCTCGACCTGAAATCCTTCAACATGCGCGGCGATAATCTTTCGCTTTCAGCCTCAGGCGTTGCCGCAGGCATGGATAATGTGGACGCGAAAATCCGGGTTGATGCGAGCCTCGATGCTTTTAAGCCGTTACTGAAAGGAGATGTGGATTATATAAGCGGGCGGGGGCAGGCGGACATACGTGTAAAAGGCGGTCTGAAAAATCCGGCTGTCTCGGGAGTAGTGCGTGTAACCGGCGGCGGTCTTAAGGTGCGGGATTTACCGCAGAGATTTGACAAGATAAACGCCGAGGCGCTTATAGAAGGTTCGGGATTCAGGTTGACGAAGTTCGGGGCAGATTTCGGCGGCGGGACAATCTCCGCGAAAGGCGACGGAGCCATCAAGGATTGGAGGATAGACAATTTCGGGTTCGATATAACCGCCAACGGGATAGGGGTTAAGACCATAGACGGCCTTACGCCTGTCATAGACGCATCCGTAAGATTTGAGGGCGTCGGGGGCACGATGAATGCCGCTGGAAATGTCTCGGTCCGCAAGGCGCGCTATGCGAAGAGAATTGACTGGAAGAGCTGGCTTGTGGAGATACGCAGGAAAAGGAACCTGCCTGCGCCGTCCGCGTCCGGCGGTTTTAAGGACATATTGCTTGACCTGCACGTCACCGCGGCCGATACCATAGAAATAGACAATAACGTGGCCAAGGTGCCCGCATCTGCGGACGTTTATGTGCGAGGGACTGTCGGAAGGCCCGTCCTTATAGGAAGGCTGGAGGCCGGAAGGGGCAAGGTGTATTTCAGGAGCAACGAGTTTACCTTGAAAAACGCCGTGATGGAATTTGCCGACCCGAACAAGTTCAACCCGCTTATAGATCTTACCGCAGAGACCACGGTAAAGGACTACACTATTACGATGACGCTCACCGGGACGCTTGACAGGGTGAAGATAGACCTCGTTTCCGACCCGCCGCTTGAGGAGGGCGATGTCATAACCCTGCTGGCGCTTGGAAGGACCTCGGACGAATTAAAGGGGCACGAGGCCGCAATTACCACGGGCGAGGCCGCAGGTTTCGTTACCGGGCAGATACAGGATGCGGTGGAAAGCCGTGTGAAGATGATCACCGGGTTCGACCGCTTCCAGATAGACCCGTATATGACGAGTTCCGGCGTGTCGAGCGGGCCGAGGCTCACCGTGGGCAAGAGCCTTTTCTCCGACAAGCTTTACCTTACATATTCCTCTAACATCGGAACTACTGAAGACCAGTACGTAAAACTCGAGTATATATTCAACAGGAATCTTTCACTTGTCGGCGAGCGCGACGAACTCGGTCACTATGGCGGAGACCTGAAGTTCAGGTTCGAGTTCAAATGACAAGAAAAAAAATTATTCCATCACTTTTATTTCTTATATTTTTTCTGACAGTCATTTCGTGTGCCGCGTATGCCGAGGGAGATACTCAGGTAAACCAGGGCGTCGCTCAGCCCAGGGTTGCGGATATAATCTTCGATTATCCCGGTAAACTGCCCTCAGACGTCTACCATCTCGTGGAAATAAAGAAAGGCGGTTTCCTGTCCCCGATACTGGTGCGGGATTCCATCAAGCTCCTGTACCTTAAGGGACTTTTTAAAGATATAATAGCCGAGGGCAGGGATACCCCGCAGGGAACGGTTGTAACCTTTCGCCTCATACCGAAGATGCGGATATCCGGGGTAGAAATCGAGGGCAATAAAGGGCTTACGGGTAAGAAAATCATATCCAGGATGACCCTCAGGGAAGGTGATTTCGTAGAGCCTCTGAAGCTTAGGGCCACAAGGGACGCCGTGCTGAAACTCTACCGGGACGAGGGATTCCCGGATGCCAGCGTGGTTATAAAAACCAAGGAAACAAGCCCGCTTACCGGAGATATTATAGCTCAGATTAATGAAGGGCAGCCGACTATAATCAGCGCGGTAAGTTTCAGTGGCGTTATTGTCCTGCCGGTTAAAAAACTTGATAAAATCGCCGCGAAAGCCGGTATAAAAACAGGGAAAAGACTCGTTAAAACCAGCCTCGACGATGCGGTTACGCACCTGACGGATTATTACGTCGAAAATGATTACGTAAAGGCGGACGTGGAACAGAAAATTAAGGTTTCTCAGGGCGCGGCGGCAGTTGTTTTCAGTATAAATGCCGGGCCGAAGCTTGAGGTAAAATTTAAGGGGAACCACAGGCTGTCAAAAAAAGAACTCAGGAAAATCCTTACGTTCTGGGAGGACAGGGATATAAGCGAGGACAGCGTCTCCGAGAACCTCGACAAACTCCAAAGTTATTATAAAAAAGAAGGATTCTATTTTGTCCAGGTAAAATCCACAATGGAAGAAACTGTGTCGCCTCCTAAGGTCAATGTTACGTTTTCCATAACCGAAGGGCCGAGGACTGCGCTCGAACACGTATACCTGAAGGGTAACAAGGCTATCAAAACAACCAGGATAAGGAAGGTGATGGCGCTTCAGGGGTCCGGGTTGATTATCAGCGAGCGGGTAAACGACGAGGCTGTAAAGCAGGATGCGGAGAGGATAAAAAACCTTTACGAATCGAAAGGTTTCCTTAAGACGCTGGTAAAGCCGGAACCTGTCAGATTCTACGACAGGGATAAAAAGGCCGATGTGACATTTGATATTACCGAAGGCCCAAGGACATATGTATTATCACGCAACATTGTAGACGGTGAAGCGGTGCCGAAGAAAACGATAGAGGCGGAGATAACTCAGAAGCTTGGCGAGCCTTTCAACCCGCAGATAATAAAGCAGGACGAAAATAACGTCATAAGCCTTTTCTCAAAGGCCGGATATATCAGAGCTACCATAGACACAAAGCGTGAGTTTGTTGACGGAGGCCGGGGAGTAAATCTCTCTTACGTTATCAGCCAGGGTTCTCCGGTAAAGATAGGCAGAATAATCCTTCGAGGGAACGTGGCTACAAAGGACAGGACTATCCTGCGAGAAATGCTCGTGAAGCCGGGAGACCCGTTCGATTACGAAAAGATACTTATGAGCCAGCAGAGGCTTTACAGGCTTGGATTCTTCAGCCAGGTAAGGATAAGGCCGGTTGCGCCGGAAGATATTGGAACGTCCAAGGACCTGCTGGTAAGCGTACGGGAGAGGGATGCGGGCAGGGTCGAGTTCGGCGCCGGTTACGGCGACTGGGACAGACTCAGGGGTTTTGCGCAGGTGGGGTATATAAATCTTTTCGGTCTTGGCCATTCCATATCGCTCCGTGGCGATGCGAGTTTCAAGGAGACAAAGGCGGTTGCGACATACAAATGGCCGTGGTTCATGGGGCTTAACCTTAAATACCGGACCAGCCTGGTATATCTCGATGCTGACAAGCCTAACTATCACATCAGGGATTTAATAGGCATCACCGGCTTCGACAGGACCTTCGGAAAACATGTCACGACTTCGCTTAATTACCAGTATGAGAGAATAAAGTTCGGCGATATAAGAGCCGGTGCGGCGCTTGCGCCGGAGGATAAAAACAAGTCCAATCTCGCCAGCATTACGCCGTCCGTGATTTTCGATTTCCGGGACAATCCTTTTAACCCCACCAAAGGTTCCGTCCACGCCATTATACTTAAATACGCAAGCACGTTCTTCGGCTCAACGGTCAACATGTTCAAGGCCACCGCACAGACGAGCTGGTACTACCCGATCTACAAGGATATAATCGGCGCGTTCTCGGCGCGCGGCGGCATAGAAAGCTCGCTTGGCGGCAAGCTTGAAATACCGATATCGGAAAGGTTTTTCCTGGGCGGCGCGTCCAGCCTGCGGGGATACAGCTATGAAAGCGTCGCACCGCTCAACAGGTTCGGCAATCCTGTCGGCGGAGATTCTATGGCGATATTCAACGCCGAAATACGTTTTCCGCTCCCTTATAATTTCGGCCTCGTAACATTCCTTGATGCCGGTAACGCATGGCTTTTAAACAAGAACGTCTCGGACGTCGGCCCAATCAGGGGAGACCTTATAACCGGGGCCGGAAGCGGTTTCACTAATACCGGCGCGAACGGCCTTAGATACGGGGCCGGTCTTGGGCTGAGGTATGAGACTCCCGTTGGCCCGTTGAGGCTGGACTACGGCTTCAAGCTTGACAGGCGTCCGGGAGAATCCACGGGCGAACTGCATTTTACTCTAGGCCAGGCATTCTGAAAAAACGTGAAGGTTTTTATGAAGAAGAGTCTATTTATCCTGATGTTGTCAATAATATTTTCAGCCCCCGCCCTTCCATGGGTGAGTGGCGGAGGAGATGGCACATCGATATGCTTCGCCTATGTCTTGGATAAAGTCGAAGCGGTTGTGAACGACCATGTTATAACCAAAAGCGATCTTGACCGCGCGATAGAGGTCGAGAAAACAGAAAGTAATTCCGAAGCCGGTGGGTCGGCAGTCAGCCCGCCGGAGTCCGCACGGCTGGCCAGGAAAAAAGCGCTGGACTCGCTTATAGACAGGGCGCTTTTAATAGACGAGGCGCGCAAGTTCAATCTTGCGACGGTCAGGCCTGAAGAGGTGGAGCAGGCGTATAAGCAGGTAAGGGCAAGATATCCGGACGAGAAGTCATTTCAGGCGGCGCTCGATAAAGACGAGATAACGAAAAGCGAGCTTAAAAATAACCTTCGGGATCAGCTGCTCGTGGTAAAATACATTGACAGGAGAATAAAGGCGTTTATCCGGATAACTCCGGATGAAGAGAAAAAATATTATGAGCGGCACAAGAAGTATTTCGGCGATAAGAAATTTGAGGATGTGGAGTCCGGTATAAAAAGTCTTCTTGTAGAGCAGGAGACGAACAGGAAGCTTGAAGATTACATCCGGGATATTAAGTCAAAGGCGAATATAATAATAAACCCATGAAAAAATTTACTGTTTACTCATTATTTCTGATATTCTTGTTTATGGCGTCCATTGCGAACGCCGCGCCTTTACCACTGGTCAAGGTGGCCAGGCTGGACGGCGTTATAGACCCGGTAGCGGCGGAATTTGTGGACAATGCCATAAAAGACGCCTCGAAAAGCAATGCCGCAGCGCTGGTCATAATGCTCGATACCCCCGGCGGCCTGGAAAGCTCCATGAGAAAGATCGTAAAGGAAATCCTTGCCTCTCCCGTACCTGTAATTACCTATGTCGCGCCGTCCGGGGCGCGCGCGGCCTCGGCTGGAACGTTTATATTTTTTGCGTCTCCGGTTGCCGCTATGGCGCCCGGGACTAATATTGGAGCGGCCCATCCTGTCGGTATGGGCGGGGGTAACCTTACCGGCACAATGGCGAAAAAGGTGGAAAACGACGCTGCGGCGTTTATCCGGAGTCTTGCCGACCGCTACGGCAGGAATGCAGACTGGGCGGAAGAGGCCGTCCGCAAGAGCGTGTCCGTTTCGGAAGAAGATGCGGTAAAATTGCACGTAGCCGATATGGCGGCGGATAACCTTCCGGATTTGCTCAAAGAACTGGACGGACGCCGGGTACTGACGGCAAATGGGGCGGTAATTCTGCATACAAAGAATGCGCGCGTCGAATATATAGAACCCGGCACGAGG
>JAKAHE010000081.1 GCA_021815285.1 Nitrospirota bacterium | reverse complement strand
CCGTAGCCGTCCAGAAGGAGGCGCCCATTATTATCGGCTGCGCGGTCATTTCTTCCTTATAAAAGTAAAGCGGGGGCCGGGCAAACATCCCCGGCCCCCGGGAGGAGTTATATCGCGATAGCGCCGCGTTCGCCCGTCCTGATGCGGATGATCTCTTCGACGGGCAGGACGAATATCTTACCGTCGCCTATCTTGCCGGTCTTTGCGGTCTCCTCGATTATCGAGATGACCTCCTCGACTATCGGGTCGTCCGCCACTATCTCCAGCTTCACTTTCGGCAGGAAGCTTATGTCGTACTCCGCGCCACGGTAAAGTTCGACATGTCCCTTCTGCCTGCCGAAGCCTTTCACCTCCGAGACCGTCATTCCGGCCACCCCTATTTTGTTCAGGGCCTCCTTCACCTCGTCGAGCTTGAAGGGTTTTATTATCGCCTCTATTTTTTTCATCTCATATCCCCCTTATTCCGCCGGACATTAATGATGGACGGTCTTGATGTTGAATTCCGGATAGGCCCTGACGGCTACCTCCGCCATGTCAAGACCCTCCTCTTCGACCTCCGGCGGAACCCTCAGGCCCATGACCTTGTCGAGGACCTTGAAGAAGACGTAGGATAGCGCGAAGATGACCACGAAATTCGTCACGGTGCCTATCACCTCGGCCAGGAACTGGGATGGGTCGCCATAGAACAAGCCCCTCACCGTACCGGCCACGCCGTTAAAGCCGTCGCCGTATTTGCCGTCGGCGAAAAGCCCCAGCGCCAGGACGCCCCAAGCCCCGTTGGTCCCGTGGACGGAAATCGCGCCGACCGGGTCGTCGAGTTTAAGCTTGCGCTCTACAAAAAATACCGACAAGGTGCACAGGATGCCCGCTATCAAGCCTATAAGCACGGCTATCGGGGCGGTAACGAAGGCGCACGGCGCGGTAATAGCGACCAGTCCGGCCAAGAAGCCGTTTGCTATCATGCTGATGTCCGGCTTGCCGTAGCGAAGCCACATGTAAATCATCGTCGAGAAAGCGCCGCCCGCGCTGGCCAGCATGGTGTTGGTCGCCACAACGCCTATCCTCAGGTCTGAGCCTGCCAGAGTGGAGCCGGGGTTGAACCCGAACCAGCCGAACGCCAGGATGAAGCAGCCCACTATGGCCATCGGGATATGGTGGCCGGGGATGGCATTAGGAGAACCGTCTTTATTGAATTTGCCGATACGCGGGCCTATGACTATCGCGCCCGCCAGGGCTATGACGCCGCCCGTCATATGAACGACGGAAGACCCGGCGAAATCCACATGGCCGTGGCCCAGGCCGAAATTGTGCCCGAGCTGACTGAGCCAGCCGCCGCCCCATACCCAGTTTGCAAACAGAGGATAGATGACCGCTCCCACAAAGAGGCCGTATACCACGAATGACTTGAAGTTCCACCTCTCGGCCATCGCGCCGGTCGGGATGGTGGCCGTTGTATCCATGAACACCATCTGAAAGAGAAACAGCGTGAAGACGCCCGTGTCGTAAGTCCCGCCGCTGAGGAAAAAGCCTTTCAGCCCGAACAGGCCGAAATCCTTACCGAACAGGTGGAGTATGAACTCATGGTTGAGCACCCCGGTGCCTGCGCCGAGCGATGCCACGCCTCCGACGCCGCCCATCTGGATCGCGAAGCCCATAATCCAATATCCAAGCATTCCCAGGGGATAGACCATGAAGTTCATCGCCATGGTATGGCCGGCGTTCTTCGCCTGGGTGAAGCCGGTCTCCACCATCGCGAACCCGGCCTGCATGAACATGACGAGGAAGCCGGTGACCAGGGTCCATACAAAGTTGATGGCTATGCGGTTATGGCCGACGCTGTCCGCGAGTTTGAGGGCCAGAGGCTCGTTCTTGCCGAGCTTCGCCAGATCGTCCGCCGTAGGCGAATTGGGGGCTTCGCCCACTGCGTCTGCCGCCACGCCGGTGTTTACGCCGGAAGGGTCTCCCACCGGTTCGGAAGCCGCGGGGTTCGCCGCTGGTGCCGGAGTAGTGGCCGGAGCCTGGGTAGCCGCCGGGGCGGCGGGGGCAGCGATAGTCGCACCGCCCATCGCCGGGGCAGTGGCGGGCTTGTCGTCCGAGAATGCCGCCGTGGCGAACGCCACGAGCATGGCAAGTCCCAGTATTATCGGTAGTTGTTTTTTGAATATTTTTTTCACTTTCTCACCTGTATGTTGGTCCGGTTTTTCTTTGTGTTGCTTCCTTTTTTCAAAAAGAAAGCAACGGTTTTATCCTTTACGGGATGTTAATATCGAGCTGCGTCGTGAAGGTCGGCTGGCCGCCGGTGGCCTTCCTGTTGTAGATGTCGTAGCCGACCAGCACGGAAACATTCTTGGAGAACGCCCATGATGCGCCGAAGCTCAGGGCTCCGTAGGCGTTATTGCCCCCCTGGTAGTCAACACCCATCCAGAGATTGTCGGATATCTCGCTCATGGTGCGGTCCCAGGAGGCCAGAACGCCGGAGTTGTCGGTATTGCCGTTCTGGTCTTTGAAGTTTACGTTCCCGCCGTTGCCGACATAGCCGCCGACCGAGAGCCTGCCTATGACCGGCAGGGTTTTGGCAATCAGGCCGTAGCTTATGTCCTGCTGCGTGTTATGGATTATGCTCCCGCCGCGGGTTCCGACGTTGTAGATTCCCACCGCCACCGCCGGCTGCCATTTAAAGAACGCGTCTTCGGGCACGCCCAGCTTGGCGTTGAAATATACCGGGTTGTCGTCGTAGGTCGTGCCGTAGCGTATGTAGTCTATACCGACTTCCGCCTGTATCTTTTTAAACGGCAGGACGCCGGCGGTTATGCCCGCATCGTAGACTATCGGGGCATAGGTGCCGTCCGGGTTCTTCTGCACCCTTATGTAGTCGTCTATGCCCAGGTGCAGGGTCTTGTAAGGCTGAATATCCGTGGACGGTATCCATATCTGCGTGGAAGGCGTGGCCAGCGCCGTGCCCGAAACCAGGGCCGAAAAAAGGCCGCCAAGAAGCAGAATTACAACTTTTTCCCGCATTTTCTTCTCCTTTCAGGTAAAGGGAAACTCTAAAATGACTCCCGCGCCAAACCCGTTTCGGCGCTCCACTGCAATTTATATTTACAAAAGCCGTGCCATTTTCTATAAAAACCGCACACAAGGTATAACTTATTGATAAATAGAGTTATTTGCTGCCTATAATTTATGCTTTATCCGGTTTTGCACGGCTTTTCAATTGCATAATAATACGGCTCGGCCTGCCTTTTGCTTAATTACTATGCATATTTCGGAGTGTACGTTCATGACGAAAACCGGCGCCCTGGGGGTATTTGTGTTATAATTTTTCAAGCCGTCCTCACTCCAGAAAAAGCATAATTCAGTCCGCCGTTTTCTTTTGATCTTCACATCGGCTTGAAATCTGCCCGGATATAAAAATTATGAAGCGCAGGCACGAGATGAACTTCGGGGCGAAAGTCCTGCCGGGTGGCGGCGTCCTGTTCAGGCTATGGGCGCCCGCGGCGAAAAAGACCGAGCTATGCCTCCTGCGCGGCGCGGGACGAGAATTCATAGGGATGCAGGCCGCTGGCGGAGGCTGGCGGTCGGCAGTCGTCTCAGATGCGGGACACGGGACATTATACTTCTACAGGATAAACGGAGAGTTGCTCGTGCCGGACCCGGCCTCGCGTTTCCAGCCGCAGGACGCGCCCGGCCCAAGCGAGGTCATAGACCCCGAGGCGTTCGACTGGACGGACGGGCAGTGGCGCGCAAGACCATGGGAGGAGGCGGTATTCTACGAACTTCACGTCGGCGCGGCGACGGATCTGGGGACTTTCGATTCGCTCAAAGGCAGGCTGGATTATATAGCCGACCTTGGTGCGACGGCGATCCAGATCATGCCCGTAAACAGCTTCCCCGGAAGCAGGAACTGGGGCTACGACGGCGTGTTCCTGTTCGCCCCGAAGAGCGCCTACGGCCGTCCGGATGACTTAAAATCCCTTATATGCGAGGCCCATGCCCGCGGGCTTATGGTCTTCCTCGACGTCGTATACAACCACTTCGGGCCGAAGGACAATTACCTGGGCTTCTATGCGCCGCAGTTCTTCGCAAGCCGCCATGTCACGCCCTGGGGCGATGCTGTAAACTTCGACGGCGAAGGGAGCAAAACCGTCAGGGAGTTCTTCCTAAACAACGCGCTTTACTGGCTTGCCGAGTATAACTTCGACGGCCTGCGCTTCGACGCGACGGACTGGATAATCGACGATACGCGCCCGGATTTCCTTACGGAGATGGCGTTTGTGATCCGCGCCCGGCTGGGATACGGGAAATACCTCATCATCGAAAACGACGACAACCCCGTGGAGTATCTCCGGCAGGACGAGGACGGCAGGCCGGGGCTTTATAACGCCGTGTGGAACGAAGACCTGCACCACTGTCTTCACGCGCTGGCGACGGGAGAGACCGGCAGCTACTACCGGGACTACAAAAGAAAACCGGCATTTTCCCTTGCCAGAAGCCTGACGGAAGGATACGCATACCAGGGGGAGTGGTCGGCATACCGCCGGGAGAAGCGGGGCGGCCCGACAAAGGGGCTCTATTCGACGTCGTTTGTCGCATTCATACAGAACCACGACCAGGTGGGCAACAGGCCGATGGGAGACAGGATTCACGTGATTGCGAAGCCGGAGGCGGTGCGGGCGATAACGGAGATATTCCTGCTGTCTCCCGCGCCCCCGCTGATATTCATGGGACAGGAATATAACTCCGAAAGCCCGTTCCCGTTTTTCTGCGACATCTCTTCGGAACTTGCGCCTCAGGTGAGGAAAGGGAGGCTTGAGTATTTCTCCAGGAGGCCTATGTTCAGGAAGCGTTACAAACTTGGATTAATGCCCGACCCGTTCGCGGAAGAAACGTACCGGGCGGCAAAGCTCGATTTCGAGCGGTTATCGGAGCCTTCGCACGAATCCTGGCACGGGCTTTACCGGAGGCTTCTGGAAATCCGCAAAAAGGAGATAATACCGAGGATAAAGGGCATGAGGATTGGCGAGGGCACAGGCTTTGCGATGTGCGGCGAGCGGGCGTTCAGGGCGTGGTGGAGGCTGGACGACGGAAATATCCTGACCCTTGCCGCGAACCTCGGCGGACAGGACGCCGAATGCGAACTGCCGGACTGTCCGCCGCTTTATCAGACCGAAGGGAGCGTTGTCGGAGAGGCGTGTCCGGCGGATTGCCCGAAGCCGGTCTACCGGCTCCCGCCGTGGACTGTTATGTGGTTCATCGGCAAATAACCCTGAGGCGCCATGCTGGATAAAAACAGGCTTGACAAGCTCTCCGGGCTTTGCGGGATAAGCGTCGAATACCGAGACATCCGGGGGAACCTCCGCCGCGTCCCGGAAAAGACGCAGCTCTTAATCCTGGCGGAGATGGGCCATGACATACGCGCCCCGGAAGAACTTGATGCCGCGATAGATGAGCGTGAAAACCTGCCGTGGATTGACATCCTTCAGCCGGTGCATGTATTCACGGCCTCCGGGGAAATCTCCCTGCCCGTAACGCTCCCCGAATACCTCAAGGAAAAAATATTTCACTGGCGTCTTGAGCTTGAAGGCGGCGGAGTTGCCGATGGGGATTTCAGCCCGGTTTCGTCCGGGCCGCGCGAGCGCAGGCATGTCCTTGGAGAAGAGCGCTGTCGCTATAATCTCAAAATCGACAAAGATTCCATACCTGAAGGCTACCACAGGTTCTGTATCCTCGAAAACGGCGACACGAAGGCCGAGAGCCTGATAATACTGGCCCCGCCGTCATGCTACGTTCCCGATGCTCTGAAGGGCGAGGGGAGAACCTGGGGGATTTCGGCGCAGCTCTACGCGCTTCGCTCCAAGCGCAACTGGGGAATCGGGGACTTTACGGATCTGAAAGAATTCATGGAATACTGGGCAGGGCAGGGCGCGGGCATGGTGGGAGTAAGCCCCCTGCACGCGCTCTTCCCGCACAGGCCGGACAGGATAAGCCCCTATTCCCCGTCCTCGAGGGCCTTTTTAAACGTCATGTACATAGACGTCGAGGCTGTGGAGGATTTCGCCGAGAGCCGCGAGTCGAAGGATTTTGATGCGTCTGCTGAATTTCAGGCGCGACTTAAGTCTCTTCGTGAGTCAAACGAACTTGACCTTCCCGGGGTCTCGGGCGCAAAGCTTCCCATGCTTGAAATTCTGTACAGGAATTTCAGGGAAAGACACCTGAATATTGGCGGCCCGCGCGCGGAGGATTTCAGGCGGTTCCAGCGTGAGAAAGGAGAATCCATTTTCTTTTACTGCCTGTTCGAGGCGTTGGATGAAAAGTTCATGCTTGCCGACCCTGAAGCGGGCGGATGGAAGGGCTGGCCGGAGGAATACAAGGACCCGCGCTCCGAGGCCGTGAAGAGGTTTGCCGAAGAGAATATCGGGCGCGTTGAGTTCTTCGAATACATGCAGTGGCAGGCGCATATGCAGCTTGAATCAGCCGGAAGGCTTTCCATGCGCCTGGGGCTGGGCGTCGGGCTTTACCAGGACCTTGCCGTCGGGTGCGACCCCGGCGGTTCCGAGGCGTGGATAAAACAGGACATACATGCCCGCGGCTTCATGGCCGGGTCGCCCCCGGACGACTTCAATCTCGGCGGCCAGGCATGGGGAATCCGGCCCGTAAACCCGTTCAAACTGAGAACGGAATGCTATGCGCCATTCATAGAAAACCTGCGCGCGGTTATGAAGAGCGCAGGCGCCGTCCGCATAGACCACATAATGTCCCTGGACAGGCTCTTCTGGGTGCCGGAAGGCGGAAGCCCGCTTGAGGGCGCATATGTACATTACCCAATGGAAGACCTGCTCGGCATACTGGCCCTTGAGAGCCGGAGGAACAGGTGCATGGTCATAGGCGAAGACCTGGGAACCGTGCCGGAGTATCTGCCACCCATCCTTAAGGAACACGGCATATTCTCGTACCGTGTGTTTTACAACGAGCAGGACGAGAAGGGGTTCAGACCGCCATCGGCATACCCGGAGCAGTCGGCGGTAGTGGTGAACACGCATGACCTCCCGACGCTTGTCGGATACTGGCAGGGGCGGGACTTGAGCCTCAGGAGGGAACACAAGGGATTTCCTTCCGAGGAGGAGAGGGAGAGGCAGGTCTTATCCCGCTCCAAGGACAGGGCGGCGATACTTGTCGCCCTTGAGAACCAGGGGCTCCTGCCGGAAGGGATAAGCACGGAAGACCCCTCGACGGTCCCGGAGATGTCGGAGGATTTGGTTCTCTCCATTCACGCATACCTCGCAAGGACGCCGTCGAAAGTCTTCGCCATATCCATAGATGATGTGACCGGCGAGATAGATCAGGTTAACCTGCCCGGCACGGAGGGCGTCCATAACTGGCGAAGGAAGCTCTCGGTTGACATCGACCGACTGAAAGGCTCGGAATTCGCGGCGAGACTTGCATCGATGCTGAGGGAAGAGCGCGGGACAAAGCCGGCGGAGAATGCGCGAAAGATAGAAGGTCTTGCGGCGGAGATACCGCGCGCGACATACAGGCTACAGTTAAACTCCGGCTTCACGTTTGACCAGGCCGCGGAGATTGTGCCGTATTTAAACGGACTCGGCATCAGCCACTGCTACACCTCTCCATATTTTCGGACAAGGAAGGGGAGCCTGCACGGCTACGACATAATAGACCACGGTTCCCTGAACCCGGAAATAGGCTCCCCGGAGCAGTACGAACGTTTCGTGGAGGAGCTGAAAAAACATGAAATGGGCCAGATAATGGACGTGGTGCCGAACCACATGGCCGTAATGGGCGACGACAACCTCTGGTGGCTCGACGTCCTGGAGAACGGCCAGGCGTCAGTCTACGCCGGGTTCTTCGACATAGACTGGCAGCCGGTGAACGCCGTGCTCCGGGGCAAGATACATATCCCGGCGCTTGAAGACCAGTATGGGAACATCCTTGAAAAGGGCGAACTGAGGCCGGTTTTCAACCCCGAACCGGGGGAGTTTTCCGTCTATTACCGCAACAACCGTTTCCCGATAGACCCCATGCAATACCCCGCCATCCTGGGATACAGGATAGACCTGCTGGAAGGCGCGCTGGGGCCTGACAACCCGCTTCTGCCTGAGTTCCAGAGTCTGATAACCTCCTTCGGGCATCTCCCGCCGCAGAGAGAGAAGAACCCCGTACGCCTTCAGGAGAGAAACCGTGACAAGGAGATATATAAAAAACAGCTCGCCGCGATGTATTCGTCGTCCCGCGAGATAGCCGAGTTCATCGACGGAAACGTCAGGGAATACCGGGGAACGCCCGGCATGCCTCACGCACCAGCGCCGGATCACGCACGGCCACCGTGCCGAGGATGACGCGGCGTACGCCCTTCGCGAGCCAGGCCTCGATGGTCGGGAGATCGCGGATGCCGCCGCCGAGCTGGACCGGCATTTTCACCCGCTTCAGGATCGCCTCGACGGCCGCACCGTTGACCGGCCTTCCGGCGAACGCGCCATTGAGATCGACGATGTGGAGATACTCGAAGCCCTGCCGCTCGAATGCCTCCGCCTGCGCCGCCGGATCGTCGTT
>JAKAHE010000080.1 GCA_021815285.1 Nitrospirota bacterium | reverse complement strand
TCCGATCTATACGCTTTTTCACAGGGCCTGCAAGGGCGAATTCGACGCCGTCGTGGCGATGTACCACGACCAGGGGCTGGGGCCGCTCAAGATGCTCGCTTTCGGAAACGCCGTGAATGTGACGCTCGGGCTTCCCATTATACGGACTTCCGTGGACCACGGCACGGCATACGACATAGCGGGCAAGGGAATAGCAAGCCCGAACAGCCTTGTCGAGGCCATAAAACTTGCGGCGCGTATGGCGGTGAAGAGGAGATAGCCGTCTCCCGGCGGCGGGAGAGCGGGAACAGTTGCCCGGCAACGGGAAGGTATAAAACGCTTTAACCCTCGCCCATTGCGGGAGAGGGAAGGGAGAGGGGGAATTGAAATGTCAGTTGAATGGACGCAGGATCTGGCGGTAGGCGTAAAGGTCATAGACGAGCAGCACAAGGAAATATTCCGTCGGGTGGACGTTCTCCTTGACGCATGCAAATCAGGCAAGGGCAAGGCGGAGGTCGGCGAGATACTGAAATTCCTTGAGGACTATGTCGATGAGCATTTTGCGGCTGAAGAGGCCATCCAGGTGCGCCACTCGTATCCTGATTATGCGACGCACAAACAGGAGCACGAAGACTTTATAAAGTCCGTCGGGAAATTGAATAAAAAATTCGAGAAGGAGGGGCCGTCTTTGACGATGGTTCTGGAGACCAACACCGTGGTAGTGGGCTGGCTGGTGAAACACATCAAAAAGACCGACATGGAACTCGGAAAATATCTGCGAGTCTCAAACGTAAAACATTGACCGTCGTACCCCCCAGGAAATCCCTCGGCCAGAACTTCCTGACAGACGAAAATATCGTCTCAAGGATAGTCCGGTCTGCGGCGCTGACTAAAGACGATACGGTTATAGAAATCGGCCCCGGCCAGGGTATATTGACACGGGATCTGGCGGAAGCCGCGGGCAGCGTAATCGCCATAGAGCTGGACGAGCGGCTGGTCAGGCATCTGAGGGAAACCCTTGGGGGGCTGCCTAATCTACGGGTCGTATCGGGCGATGCGCTGGCGTTTCCGTACGAGTCCCTGCCGGGCAGGGTAAAGGTTGTAGCGAACCTGCCCTACTACATCTCCACGCCTATAATCACGAAACTGCTTGACGCGCACGATAAAATATCCTCCATGATACTTATGCTGCAGAAGGAGGTGGCGGAAAGGATAACCGCCTCTCCCGGCGGCAGGGATTATGGCTATATGTCCGTCATGGTGCAGTTCCATGCGCAGGCCGAGAGCCTTTTTGTTGTGCCGAAACAGGCATTTACGCCCATCCCGAAGGTGGATTCAGCAGTCGTGCGCCTATCTCTCAGGGATGCTCCGGCGGGTGTTTCTGACCCCGCCTTCTTCGAGAGGGTTGTCAGCGCTTCGTTTTCCAAGAGACGAAAGACGCTTAAAAATTCCCTTAAAAATTCAGTGGTTATGCCGCCAGATAAATTCGGCCTGATGATGGCGCGTCTCCTGGAGGCAGGGATAGACCCCTCACGGCGCGCGGAGACGCTCTCGCTTCCCGAATTCGTCATGATGACCGAAATTTTGTTTGAAAACCGGGGCTTATAGTGTTATAATAATAATTTCCGGTTTCCTTATTGATTGTTTTCTTTCACCCGAAAAGACGTTCCCCGCATGGCGAATTCTACCCGAAATACAGTCCCCGGCCACGTCCCGCAGACCCGTTTTGAAGCCGGTCTGTCGGCCAAACCTGAAGCGGGTCTACCCGCGCCGGCCCTGTCCGTAATACCTCTTGGAGGCGTCGGGGAGATAGGCCTTAACTCCACCATCCTGGAGTACGGCGACGAGATGGTGCTGATAGACTGCGGGCTGATGTTCCCCGACGACGAGATGCTCGGAGTGGATATTGTAATACCCGACTTTTCCTACCTCGTTCAGAACCGGCACAAGCTTAAGGGAATAGTCATCACCCACGGTCATGAAGACCACACCGGCGCGCTCCCGTATCTCCTGAAAGAGATTAACGTCCCGGTCTACGGCACGCTCCTCACCCTTGGGCTTATAAAGGAAAAACTCATCGAGCACGGCCTCGATGACGCGGTAGACCTCGTGACGGTGAAGCCGCGCGACAAGGTGGAGATAGGGCCGTTTACCTTCGAGTTCATACGCGTCACGCACAGTATCGTCGATGGCGTGGGCCTGGGAATAACGACGCCAGTCGGGCGAATTGTCCATACCGGGGATTTCAAGATAGACCCGACTCCCGTGGACAACGAACTCATGGACTTCAACCTCTTCTCACAATACGGCAGAGACGGCGTAATGCTCTTCATGTCGGATTCCACAAACGCGACCCAGGGCGGGTTCACGTTCTCCGAAAAGGAAGTAAGGCGCGCGTTCGAGGACATATTCGCCAAGACGAAAAAACGCATAATAATAGCGTCGTTCGCCTCCAACATACACCGAATCCAGCAGGCGGTGGATGTGGCGGAGATGTTCGGCAGAAAGATAATACTTAACGGCAGGAGCATGGTGGAGAACGCGGGCATCGCCATGGACCTCGGATACTTGAAGATACCGGACGGGATGCTAAGGCGCCTCGAAGACCTTAAAAACCTGAAGGACGACGAGGTCGTCGTCGTTACCACCGGCAGCCAGGGCGAGCCGATGAGCGCGCTCAACCGCATGGCGATGGACGAGCACAAGTTCATCAAGATAAAACCCGGCGACACGGTGATAATCTCGGCGAAGATTATCCCCGGAAACGAAAAGTCCATAAGTCGGATAATCAACCATCTCTTCATGCGCGGCGCGGACGTGAAATACGAGAAGACATCGGAGATACACGTCTCCGGCCACGCCAGCAAGGAAGAGTTAAAACTCATGCTGAACATGATTCGCCCGAAATACTTTATCCCCGTGCACGGCGAGCACCGGCATCTTATCTCGCACGCGAACCTGGCCAAAAAGGTCGGCATCCCGGACGAGAACATCTTCGTCTTACAGGACGGCGATGTGATGGAGTTCGACGGGACGGGCGCGAGGCGCGCGGGGTTCGTTTCGGCGGGGCGCGTGTTCATAGACGGCAAGGGCATAGGAGACGTGGGAGATGAGGTCCTGCGCGACAGGATGCGCCTTGCGCACGACGGCGTGGTAATATGCATAATCGGCCTGGAGAAGCTCACGGGAAAAGTCGTCTCCGGCCCGGAGATTGTCTCGCGCGGATTTATTTTTGAAGATGCGTCTCCGGAGCTTATGCTGGAAGTCAAGGACATGGTGGACGATTTACTGGTTGCCATGACGCCTGAAACGAAATCCGAGGTCGGCCTCGTTCAGAACGCCGTGCGCGCGGCGCTCAAGAAATTCATCAAGAAGCGCATGAACCGCCTCCCGATGATTCTGCCTATTGTGATGGAGATATAGACTTGGGCTTGCTATAAACATAATGAACCCTGTAGAATAAGTAATGGAGGAATAGATGGACGACGTTCTAAATATCGCGGGAATCACGTTTAAGTCCCGGCTATGGATAGGCACGGGGAAGTACGCGTCCTTCGCCCAGACGAAGGAGGCCGTGGAGGCCTCCGGCGCGGACGTCGTAACCGTGGCCGTGCGGCGGACAAACATCACGGACAGAAAGTCCGAGAACCTGCTCGACTACATCGACCCGAAGGTTTACAAGATACTCCCGAACACCGCCGGGTGTTATACCGCCGAGGACGCGCTAAGATACGCCCGGCTTGCGCGCGCGGCGGGGATTTCCGACATGGTGAAGCTCGAAGTCATAGGCGACGAGAGGACGCTCTTTCCGGACAACGAGGCTTTACTTTTCGCCACGAAGGAGCTTGTGAAAGAGGGCTTCATCGTCTTCCCGTACGTCTCCGACGACCCGGTCATGTGCAAAAAACTCGAAGACGCGGGAGCGGCGGCTGTTATGCCTTTGGCGGCGCCGATTGGCTCCGGCCTTGGCATCCGGAACCCGTATAACATAAAAATAATCCTTGAGACCGTGAAGCTCCCCGTAATCGTGGACGCCGGAGTCGGCACGGCGTCGGACGCGGCGTTTGCAATGGAACTCGGGGCCGCGGCTGTGCTTATGAATACCGCCGTCGCGGGCGCGAAGGACCCGATTGCGATGGCCAGGGCGATGAAGTTCGGCGTCGAGGCCGGGCGGCTTGCGTATAACGCGGGCAGGATACCGAGGAAACTCTATGCCACGGCGTCCAGCCCGATCGAAGGGATGCTGTAAACTTTGGAATTCTGTTTTTACCTCATAACCGACAGGAAGCTTGTGCCGAAGGGCAAGACCCTCGAGCAGGCGCTGGAGACCGCGTTTGCCGCGGGGGTGAAGGGCGTGCTCCTTCGTGAGAAGGACCTGCCGGACGTTGAGCTTGTCCCGCTCGCAAGGCGGGTGCGGGACTTGACGCTTCGCTACGACGTGAAGATGCTTGTGAGCGCCCGCCCGGACATTGCGGCCATGGTCGGCGCGGACGGAGTGCATCTGACTTCCGGTGCAAAGGCTTCGGATGTAAAGTCTGCGCGGGACCTGCTGGGAGACGAAAGATACATCGCCGTCTCGACGCATTCGCTGGAAGAGGCGCACACGGCCGAGGACGAGGGCGCGGATTTTCTTGCCTTCGGCCCGGTTTTCAAAACGCCGTCGAAGGAGAGGTATGGAAAACCTATGGGCCTCGATGCGCTGGAAGAGGTCTGCCGGATGGTGCACATACCGGTATTCGCCCTCGGCGGGATAAAGACCGAAAACGTCGTCGAGGTCATTGAAAGGGGCGCGTTCGGAATAGCCGTCATCTCGGCGGTATTCGGCGCGAAGGACCCGGCGCTTGCGGTAAACACGATAATGGACATTATTAGATCATACAGGATGGGAAGGTGCGTCTGAAGCGGCTTGAGCCGCTTTGTTCAGCAGTTAATGGACATGAAATTTTCCTATAGAACCGAAAGGTGCGTTTGATGCCCACAAGGATGGATTTGGCAAGAAAGGGAATCCTGACCACGGAGGTCGAGGAGGCGGCGCGGCTGGAGGGTCTGCCGTCCGAGTTCCTGGTGCGCGCTCTGGCGGAAGGGACGGTCGTGGTATGCAGGAACAGGGTGCATGAAGGGATTGCCCCGCTTGCCGTCGGCAAGGGAACCCGGACAAAGATAAACGCTAACATAGGCACATCCAAGGACAACTCCGACATAGACAACGAACTCGCAAAGCTTGGCGCGGCGGTTCGCTTAGGCGCGGACGCCGTGATGGACCTCTCCACTGGCGGGCCTGTAAAGGAGATAAGAAGAAGGCTCCTGGAGAAAAGCGCCGTCGCCGTCGGCACCGTGCCGATATACCAGGCGGCGGTCGAGGCGGCGGCAACAAGAGGCTCCGTCGTGGACATGACGAAAGACGACATGTTCCGTTCGATAGAAGAGCAGGCCGCGCAGGGCGTGGATTTCGTCACGGTTCACTGCGGCGTTACGCTGGAATCGGTTGGGCGGATAAAGAAAGAAGGGCGCATCCTCGACGTGGTCTCGCGCGGCGGGGCGTTCCTTGTCGAGTGGATGGTTGTAAACGGGAAGCAGAACCCGCTCTTTGAGGACTACGGCAGGCTCCTTGAGATTGCGAAAAAATACGACCTCGTGCTCTCGCTGGGCGACGGGCTTCGGCCAGGTTGTCTTGCCGACGCGACGGACAGGGGCCAGATAACCGAGCTTGTCACGCTTGGCGAACTCACGCAGGCCGCGTGGGACGAGGGCGTGCAGGTTATGATAGAAGGCCCCGGGCACGTGCCGCTTCACGAGGTGGAGACGAACATAAAAATCCAGAAGGCGCTTTGCAAAGGGGCGCCGTTCTACGTACTGGGGCCGCTCGTTACGGACATCGCCCCCGGATACGACCACATCACCTCGGCAATCGGAGGGGCCGTTGCGGGGATGGCGGGCGCAGACTTTCTCTGCTACGTAACGCCTTCCGAGCACCTGCGTCTGCCGGACATAGATGACGTGAAGGAAGGAGTCGTGGCGGCGAAGATCGCCGCTCACGCGGCGGACGTGGCAAAGGGGCTTCCCGGCGCGATTGAGAAGGACATTGCTATGGCAAGGGCCAGAAAGGCGCTGGACTGGGAAGGGCAGATTAATCTCTCCGTGAATCCGGAGAAGGCGCGCGCGCTTCACACGCCCGGCCAGGGCGAGGGCACGGACGCCTGCACCATGTGCGGCGAGTTCTGCGCGATAAAGCACGTGAACGAATATTTTAAAAAGTAAGGGGCGTATGAAAAAAATTATATTCGCATTAATATTGCTTTTGATTTCCTCTCCAGCCCTTGCCATGACGGCAAACAACCTGGCGGCAAAGCTCCAGGCGAGCTACGACAAGACCCGCGACATGAGAGCGGACTTCACACAGGTATCTGTCGTAAAGGCGATGAACATGACGAAGAAGGCCTCCGGCGCGCTCATAATCAAGAAACCTGGTATGCTCCGGTATACGTACACGAAGCCGGAGAAGGAAGAGATAATCGTGAAGGACGGCGACCTCATAATGTACGTGAAGTCCACCAACCAGGTCATCGAGAAGAAGCTATCCCGCGCGCTGATGGACAAGACTCCCACGACGTTCCTTGCCGGCATGGGGAAGATTACGGACTCCTTCAACGTGAAAATTCCGGCAGGCTCGAAAGGACGCTGCGACCTTGAACTCGTTCCGAAGGGCGACAAGATGGGCGTGGAAAAAATTACGATTTCGCTCGACCCGAAGACGTTCGACATCAGGAAATTCACCTTTGTCGAGACGTCCGGCAACGTGAACACGATAACGCTCAGTCATATAAAAATAAACGGAGGCGTGAAGGACGGCGCGTTCGATTTCAGGATACCTAAAGGCGCAAGTCTGATTTCGGAATAGGAGGCTTTATGGCCGCTGAAAGCTCTTTCGACATAGTATGCAAGATAGACATGCAGGAGATGGACAACGCGGTTAACCAGACGATGAAGGAAATCGGGCAGAGGTTCGACTTCAAAGGCTCCAAAAGCGATATCGTTCTGGACAAGATTAAGGGGACCCTCACGCTCTCCACAGAGGACGAGTTCAGACTGAAGGCCCTGACCGACAGCCTCCAGTCCAAGGTGATAAAGCGCGGGATTTCGCTTAAGGCGCTCTCCTACGGGAAGGTGGAACAGGCCGCCGGCGGGACGGTGCGCCAGGTAATCACGCTCCAGCAGGGCATACCGCAGGAGAAGGCCAAGGAGATAGTAAAGCTCATAAAAAACACGAAACTGAAGGTGAACGCATCCATACAGCAGGACCAGGTGCGCGTCGCCGGGAAAAGCAGAGACGACCTTCAACAGATTATCTCGCTCCTCAAGTCTAACGATCTGGAGATAGACATGCAGTTTGTAAACTACCGGTAGCCTTATGTGGCAGAAGAAAATACTTGTAGTAGACGACGAGCCCGATATCCTGCGTGTCGTCGAGACGGCGCTTGGCCGGGAAGACAGGGCCGTTATCGCCGCGTCCAACGGGATCGAGGCGGTGGATAAGGCGTTCTCGGAGCTTCCCGACCTTATAATCCTCGACATCATGATGCCCCGGATGAACGGCTATCAGGTATGCAGGCTGCTCAAGAACGAGCCTCTCACCTGGGATATGCCCATAATGATGCTCTCCGCGAAATACAAGGAAAAGGACAGGCTCTACAGCATGTCCATCGGCGCGGACGAATATGTCGTGAAGCCATTCCGGGTTGAGGAACTGATAGACAAGGCGGAGCGTCTGCTTGCAAAACATCAGAAAGAGGACAAGGCCTGTCCTGTCTCGGCGCCAGCGCTCGTAAACGAAGCGACCCTGCTCTCCCGCGTCAACTCTCTTCTCGACAGGAAGCTCCAGGAAATGACCTTCCTCCAGCACATCACCAGGGCGATTGTCGGGACGTTCGACGAGGGCAAGATAATGCGGACTGTGCTCCAGGGGATAAAGACCGAAGTGGGCTACCGGCGCTCAGCGCTTATGGTTCTGGAGAGCGGAGAGCTTAAGGAGCGGTTGTCCCTGGGCTATTCGCCGAGGGAGAGGCCGTTTATCGAGCCTGGAACGCTCCAGGGGATTCAGGAGCGAAAGGATGCGGCAGTGCTTGCCGGGCGCGGCGGAGCTGTCAACCAGCGATGCGTCGTACCGATACTTTCCCGTGACAGGCTGAAAGGCGTCGTGCTTCTCGAAAGGGGGCTGGACGAGCCGCCGTTTTCGGCTGACAGGATAAACCTTCTCTCGACACTTGCGGGACAGCTCGGCATGGCGCTTGAAAACGCGAGCATGTACCGCACCACCCTGCACCTCTCCATCACGGACAGCCTTACAGGGCTTTTTAACGCCCGATACCTCTACGAACAGCTTGAAACTGAAATATCGCGCGCAAAACGCTATGGGCACCCGCTATCGTTATTCATGCTCGATATCGACTTCTTCAAGAGATTCAACGACGCCTACGGGCACTTAAGCGGAGACGAGGCCTTAAGGCAGGTCGCGCTCGTGCTTAAGGAAAACTCCCGTGAGACGGATACCGTCGCGCGTTACGGCGGCGAGGAGTTCTGCGTGATACTCCCGGAGACGGATTCGAGCAGCGCGGAGATAATCGCCGAGCGCATCAGAAAGGCAATGGAGTCGCATTCCGTGCCTACTGGTACGGGTGATGAATCCGTAACCCTTACCGTCAGCATCGGCATCGCCCAGATGCCGCCGGCCTTAGGCTCCGCCGAGGAGCTTGTCCGCATCGCGGACAAGGCATTATATCAGGCCAAGGAAGCCGGACGGAATACCGTAAGGACTTTTAAATAACCGTCTGGAACCAATCCCGCGTCAGGGTCGTC
>JAKAHE010000079.1 GCA_021815285.1 Nitrospirota bacterium | reverse complement strand
ACGGGGGGGGCCGGCGACTTTGCCCGTCATTCCCGAATGGTTCTATCGGGAATCCAGGGGTTCGGTTGTCATTGCGAGCGCGAGCGAAGCAATCTCAGTTATTAAATTCTGGGATTGCCGCGTCGCTTTCAGCTCCTCGCAATGACAGGCAAAGCCGCTGTCGTTTCGTTTTTGGCCTTGACAAGTTCTGCATTGGCGGGATAATTTGACTTATGGCGACACTGTACGGAAATTTAACCGGCCTCAAGGCGCGCGAGATACACGGTCTTGAGAGGATATACAGAAGAAAAACGCCTCCGGCTGAGATTGTCACGGCGGAGCTTGGGCGGTATCTTGCGGCAATCTCCCGCGAGACAGGCAGACAGGTCGGCGTCATTATCGACAGGCGCGGAGTCGTCCAGTTCGTCATAGTCGGCGACAGCCGCTCCGTTACGATACCCGACCTCTCCGACTTCTCGCTTGGGCCAAGGCGTCTCAGGGGCCTGAGGCTTGTGCATACGCACTTGAACGACGAGCCCCTGACAGCCGACGACATGACGGACCTGGCGCTCCTGCGCCTCGACATGATGGCCGCCCTTGGAGTGCTGCCGGACGGCATGCCGGGGCATATATATCTTGCCCACCTGCTCCCGCCGCCCGAAGCCGGTAGACCGGCGGGCCATGCCTGGATGAAACTGCCGCCGATACAGTTCCACCAGCTGGACGTGGACTTCGCGTCTTTCATCGGCGCGCTGGAAAGCGAGATGGCCGGTAGACCGGCCTCAGGCAGTCAACCGGTTATGGCCGCCACAGGAGGTCGTAGTAAAGAACGGGCCATACTCGTAAGCATTGCGACAAAGGGCACGCGCGGGGCGCAGAAGGAGGCCATGGACGAGCTTGTCGAGCTTGCGAGTTCCGCGGACGTAGTCGTTCTCGACACCGTGATGCAGAGGCCGGAGCGGATGAACCCGAAATACCTCATGGGCGAGGGCAAACTCAAGGAGATAATAATAACGGCCCTTCAGAAGGGCGCTACGGTTCTGATATTCGACCAGGAACTCTCGCCATCCCAGATGCGCTCCATTGCGGAACTTGCGGAGATAAAGGTTATAGACCGCTCGCAGCTCATACTCGACATATTCGCCTCGCGCGCGCACTCCCGGGACGGCAAGGTGCAGGTGGAGCTGGCGCAGCTGAAATACCGCCTCCCGATGCTGACAGGCAAGGGCACGGCGCTATCGAGGCTCATGGGCGGCATCGGCGGAAGAGGCCCCGGCGAGACGAAGCTCGAGACGGACAGGAGGCGCGTCAGGGACAGGATATCGCACCTGGAGAAGCTATTGAAGGACCTCTCCCGCGCGAGGCGGCAGAGGAAGGCGAAAAGGAGCGAGACCGGCCTTCCGATCATATCGATCGTCGGCTACACGAACGCCGGGAAATCGACGCTTCTGAACGCGCTTACGAAGAGCGATACCGTAGTGGAGAACAGGCTCTTCGCAACGCTCGACACCGCATCGAGACGGCTTCGGTTTCCGCGCGAACGCGACGTGATAATCACCGACACCGTGGGATTTATACGAGACCTGCCGAAGCCCCTTTTCGCGGCGTTCAAGGCGACGCTCGAAGAGCTCGAGGACGCGGACATCCTCCTGCACGTGGTGGACGTATCGAACCCGCGCTTCGAGGAGCAGATGGAGTCCGTGGAGAGAATACTGAAGGAGCTTGATCTCGCGGAAAAGGAAAGGCTGACGGTGTTCAATAAGTCAGATTTGATGGATAAAGAGACCGTTTATATCGAGGCGCGAGCGCACGGCGCCGTTGCCGTATCCGCGCTGGACAGAAAGACGTTTCCGCCGCTGTTAAAGGAACTGGAACGGAGGTTGTGGCCAGTTTCAGAAGATTAGCGGGCCGGTCGGGATATATTCGTCGTCCGATTCCTGCTCGGCCTTTTTCCTGCCCTCTTCCTCGGCTATCTTTGCCGCGCCGATGGCCATCATGTGGTGCAGGTATATGCGCTTCATGTTCGCCTCGGAGTAGCGTATGGAGAGGATTGCGACGCCGTCCTTAGGGTCGTCGAGCTCGAAGGCCACGCGCGAGGACGGCGTCTGGAAGCGGTAGTCCCTGGACATGCTCTCAAGTATCTCTTCGGCCTCGGATTCGCTCGACACCCGGTATCTCGCCTTTACCTGCCAGAGCCTGTCCTCGTGGTCGAAAAAAAGCTGGACAAACTCCGCGCCTATGGCGGAAAGGCCCGTTTCCCCCACCAGGCCCTCGGGCGAGAACTCCACCGCGGCGGATATTTCCTCTTTTTTCATCCCGAACTTCAGATTATAGAAGTCGAATATGCACTTTTTTGCGGTTTTTTTATCTTCTTCCAATCCATACCTCTTCTGTTAAAAAAATTTAATCGAGTATAGTCCAATTTATATGTTTTTTCAAGCCTTAAGACTTATTCCTGTTTGACTTCGGGGCCGTTTGCTGATAAAATCTCCAGCTTGGAGCAGTTTCAGGCCCGGATGTCCAAAGGAGTTTTCCCGGAAGTTCAGAAGCGCCGCACACCCCAATCTCCCAGATACAGCTTTTTGCACTCCAAAAGACGCCCGAAATCCGTTCTTTGACAATTAAAAATAATAAGTTATGCGGGGATTTTTACGCTTGACAATACCTTATTCGGGCATGTATACTCAGCCCATGTGGGAGAAAGTGGGGGAAAGTGGCAAATAACTGTAGAATGATTTGATTTTTCCTGTTAATCAGCCTGTGGATTTCCCGCCCCCGTTGGCAAAAAAGTAAGGACGAAAGGGTCATTGGGACGAGCGAACGGATCCGCCGCGAGCGAGTTCAATGACCTGAAGCAGGTTTTCAGGAGGGCCGGGTTGGCCGCGCTTATCGACCGCTTCATAGGGCACCACGCATACAGCCTCGACAACAAGGGGCGCGTCAGTATACCCTCCGATTTCCGCGAAGTCCTCTCCGAGCGCTACGACGAAAAGCTCGTCCTGATGAAGCATTACGACCGCTGCATCGTCGCATATCCCGTCGAGGAATGGCAGAAGATAGACGAGAAAATAAACTCCCTGCCCCAGAGCGACCCGATGGTAATGAAATATCTCCGCACCTATTACTCGTCCGCGAAGGTCTGCGAGCTGGACGGCCAGGGCCGCGTGCTGGTGCCGCCCGCGCTGAAGGCGTATGCGGGCCTTGGCCGCGAGGTGATAATAATCGGGCTTTCAAACCGCATGGAGTTCTGGGACGCCGAGACCTGGAAGAGGGAGAACCCGGAGGAGGACGGAAAGGCGGTAATGAATGCCATGGCGGCGTATGGATTATGAGCGGGACGGACGGCGAAAGAATTCACGTCCCGGTATTGCTTGAGGAGTCGGTCGATTTTCTGAACGTCAGGGCGGACGGAATCTACGCCGACCTCACCCTTGGGCTTGGCGGTCATGCGGAAGAGATACTGAAGAGAATAGACGCCGGGAGGCTTATCGGCATAGACAAGGACAGCGAGGCTATAACCAGGGCGAAAGCATCGCTCGAAAAATACGGCGAGAGACTGGCCGTTCTCAAGGCGGACTTCCGGGAGGCCGGAGATTTGATAAGGCGGCAGGGCTATAACATGCTTGACGGTTTTATCATGGACCTCGGCGTATCCACGCTTCAGCTTAAAACACCCGAGCGGGGCTTCGGCTTTTCCTCCGACGCGCCGCTCGACATGCGCATGGACAGAAGCCGGGGCGAGAGCGCCGCAGAACTGGTGAACAACCTCCCGGAGAACGAGCTTTCGCGGATAATATTTGAATACGGCGAGGAGCGCTGGGCGAAAAAAATAGCGCGGACGGTTGTCGAGCGGCGTAAAGAAAAAAGAATTGACACCACCCGTCTCCTGGCCCGCGCCGTGGAGGACTCCATACCGAGGGGGGCCTGGCCGCCGAAAACTCACCCGGCGACGAGGACATTCCAGGCGCTTCGAATTGCCGTAAACGGGGAGCTCGACGCGCTCGAGTCCGCACTTCCGGAGATGATAACCATGCTGAAAACCGGCGGACGGGCCGTAGTCATATCGTATCATTCCCTGGAAGACAGGCTGGTCAAGGACGCTTTCAGGGCCGGGGCGAGGCCGTGCACGTGCCCTCCGGATTTTCCGGAGTGCGTATGCGGGAAGAAGCCGTATCTTAAAATACTCACTCCGAAGCCTGTTTTGCCTTCGGAAGAGGAGATAAAATCAAACCCGAGCGCGAGGAGCGCGAAACTTCGCGCGGCTGAGAGAATCTGAATGCTGGAACACTCGCTGTCACGGCTGTCGAGCTTAAGGATTAAGAAGGCGCGCCTCGTAAAAAGGCTTGGCGTCTTCGCCGCGGTCTTCGCGTTTGCCGCCTTCTGCATAGTTTATGTATGGCAGAGGACCCAGGTGATAAAGGTCGGCTATCAGATCGAGGCCCTGAAAAGGGAGAAGGCCGGCCTTCTGAGGGAGAACAAGGACCTCCAGGTGGAAAGCTCCACCCTCGCCTCTCCTGCGAGGATAGAGAGCATAGCGGACAAGGACATAGGGATGCATGTCCCGAAGACCGGGCAGATTGTGCTGGTAGAGAAGGCCGCGACACCTGCCCACGCCACCCGGCCCCCCGCGTCCGATGCGGCTTCCGCCGCCGCGGAAAAGGCGCTGCCGGGGAAGACCTGATGCATGGCAGGCCGGAATCCACCGGGGCCGCGGAGGCGACTCCCGGCCAGAAGAGGCGGGTGAAGATTGTAGTGGCCCTTCTCGCCATAGGTTACATGGGGGTGATCGCAAAGCTCTTCTACCTCCAGGTCATAGATAAGAGTTTTCTTGCGAGAAAGGCGCTCAGGCAGCAGCAGGAAGTCGTTTACCTCCCGCCGAAGCGCGGGACGATATACGACAGTACCGGGGCGGAACTTGCGGTAAGCGTCGAGGCGGATTCGCTGTACGGCGTCCCGGCCAACGCGCACAACCCCGGGGAAGTGGCGGCGGCAATAGCGCCCATCCTCGGCCAGAGCAGGGCGGCCATCGAGAAAAAGCTCGAGGGCGACAAGAAGTTCGTATGGCTGGCAAGGCAGGTATCGCCGGACGTCCAGCCGAAGATAAAGACGGACGGCGACATGGACGGGGTGCTGGGCTGGCTGTACGACAGCCGCAGATACTACCCCGAAAAAGACCTGGCGGCCAACGTCATAGGGTTTACCGGAACGGACGGAAAGGGCCTCGACGGCCTTGAACAGGGGTATGAGAAATACATAGGAGGTTTGCCGGGAGAGGCGATTGTCGAGCGGGACGGCAGGGGCCGGGAGGTCCTTACCGTTAGCGAGGGCAAGAACTCGCCCAGGGCCGGCTGCGACATAATACTTACCATAAACGAGAGGGTGCAGTACATGGCGGAGAAGGCTCTCGACAGGATAATGGAGAAATACAGACCTCTGTCCGCCAGCGCCATCGTCATGAATCCGAATACTGGAGAGATACTTGCGATGGCCAACAGGCCGTGCTTCAATCCCAACGACGGGCCGCGCTACCCGGCATGGACATGGAAGAACCGGGCGGTTTCCGACCTCTACGAGCCCGGCTCCACGTTCAAGATTGTCACCGCCTCGGCGGCGCTGGAGCAGGGAGTCGTAAGGCCGTCTGACATAATCGACTGCGGGAAGGGAGAGCTCGACGTAGACGGGACGATTATCCACAGCGCGGACAACGAGGGCGGACGGCTCACGTTCCAGGAGGTCATACAGAAAAGCAACAACGTCGGGACGATAAAGGTCGCGCTGAGGCTTGGGGCAAAAAGGCTGTACAGGTATGCCAGGGCCTTCGGGTTTGGCCGGAAGACGGGCGTTGACCTGCCCGGAGAGGCGGCGGGCGAGCTTCGGGACCTCAAAGATTGGTCCGGCCTTTCGGTCGCCTCCGTGGCCATAGGCCAGGAGGTGGGCGTAACGCCGCTCCAGATGCTTACCGCCATGAACTGCGTCGCCAACGGCGGATATTACATGAAGCCCTATGTCGTGTCCGAAATCCGTGGGGCCGACGGCTCGATAATCATGAGCAGGAAACCCCAGAGGGAGCGGCAGGTCATATCCACGGCGACGGCGGTAACGCTCAGGAATATCCTGACGACCGTCGTCGAGGACGGCGGTACGGCTGTCGAGGCAAACATAAAGGGCTACCAGGTGGCGGGCAAGACGGGCACGGCCCAGAAATTCGAGCGCGCCCTCGGGAGATATTCGAAGACGAAATACTACAGTTCGTTCGTGGGTTTCTGCCCGGCGGACAACCCGAAAATCTCCGCCATAGTCGTCTTAAACGAGCCGCATGGCGGGGCATATTACGGCGGGACGGTCGCGGCCCCGGCGTTCAAGAGCATAGTGGAGCAGGCGCTTACGTACATGAAAGTGCCTACGCGCCTGCCGAGCCAGACGATTACGGTGGGGAGATAAATGAAGTTGAGCGAAGTGATGGCGGGAATCGGCGGGGAGACGCTCCGGGGAGATGCGGACGTCGAGATTTCCTCGGTTCAGTACGATTCGCGCAGGGTCTCTCCCGGTTCGCTTTTCTGCGCCGTGAAGGGACTCAAATCCGACGGCGCGAAGTTTATTCCGGGCGCGATAAAAAACGGGGCGTCCGCCGTCCTGTTCGAGAGCTACGAAGGCCCGATGCCTTCCGGCGTGTCTTTCGTAAAGGCGCCTGATTCAAGGCTTGCGATGGCGCTTGCTGCGGCCAATTTTTACGGCCACCCCTCGGGCAGGCTCGACCTTGTCGGCATAACCGGCACGAACGGAAAGACGACGACCTCATACCTCGTCCGTTCGGTGTTGCGGACGAAAGGCTCCGAGCCGGGGCTTATAGGCACCATATCCTATGAGTACGGCGGGAAAAAGTTTCCGGCGCCGAACACGACCCCGGAATCGGCGGACCTCCAGGCGCTGCTTTTCGAGATGGCGAGCGGGGGGGCTAAGTCCGCGGTCATGGAAGTGTCGTCTCATGCCGTCGCGCTCAAAAGAATCGCGGGATGCGATTTCAAGGTGAAGGTGTTCACCAACTTCACGCAGGACCACCTGGACTTTCACGGCACCATGTAGGAATATTTCGAGGTCAAAAAGTCGTTCTTCACAATTTTTTCGGGAATTAATGTAATAAATATCGACGACCCGAAGGGCGCGGAACTGAAAAAATCGGCCCTGGGCGAAGTCATCACATACGGAGTTTCGTCCAGGGCGGACGTGTCCGCGGAAGACATCGAAATATCGTCCTCCGGGACGTCTTTTACGCTGATCACCCCGGCGGGTGATCCGAAAATAAAGTCCCGCCTTGTGGGCAGGCATAACCTCTATAACCTGCTTTCCGCCGCGGGCGCGGGCGTGGCGCTCGGGATGGACATGGACGAAATATCCGGCGGGCTGGCAAGGGCTGAGGACGTGCCGGGACGTCTTGAGCGCGTGGAAGGCGGCCAGAACTTTACGGTGCTCGTGGACTACGCGCACACGGAGGACGCGCTGGCAAGAGCGCTGACGGCGGCGCGGGAGCTCTCAGGCGGGCGGCTGATAGTCGTATTCGGTTGCGGCGGGGACAGGGACAGGACGAAAAGGCCGAAGATGGGGCATGTCGCCGCGAAGCTTGCGGACGTTGTCGTCCTGACATCGGACAACCCGCGCACGGAAGACCCGGCCAAGATACTCGAGGACGCGGAGAGAGGCATCGCGGCGGAAGGTTCTAAAGCTAAGGGTTCGGGCTACTTTGTATACCCGGACAGGGCGCAGGCCATATCCTTTGCCGTCGGGGCCGCGCGTGGCGGAGACACCATACTCATCGCCGGGAAAGGGCACGAGGACTACCAGATAATCGGGACGACGAAACATCATTTCGACGACCGTGAAGCGGCAGCCGCGGCGATGCTTGCGAGGAAGAGCGCGTGATTAACCTGGAGAGAATAATAGTTGCGACGGGCGGCAGGCTCATACAGGAGGGCGAGTCCGCGTTTTCCGGCGTATCTACCGACAGCAGGAGCATAAAGACGGGCGAGCTTTTCGTCCCGCTCTCCGGCGAACGCTTCGACGGCCATGACTTCATAGGGCAGGCTGCGGGATCCGGCGCGGCGGGCGCGCTTGTCGAAAAAGGCAAGGATATAAATCATCCCGGTATGACCCTGATAGAAGTCCCGGACACCCTGCGCGCTTTGCAGGACCTTGCTCATTCGGTAAGGATGACGAGGATTGACATGCCGCTTGTAGGCATTACCGGAACCAACGGAAAGACCACCACCAAGGAAATGCTCGCGTCGATACTCGCGCTGCGCGGCCCGGTTCTCAAGACCGACGGGAATTTAAACAACCACATCGGCGTCCCGCTTACGCTCCTGAGGCTAAAGGACGAACATTGGGCTGCGGTAGTGGAAATGGGCATGAGCGCGCTGGGTGAGATTGCCAGGCTTGCCGAAATAGCGGTTCCCGGGACGGGGGTGATAACGAACATCGGCCCGGCCCATCTCGACGTCCTGGGAGACCTCGAAGGTGTGGCGAAGGCAAAATCAGAACTTATTGCCTCCCTGTCGCCGGAAGGCACGGCGATATTGAACGCGGACGACCCGCACTTGAAGGCCCTGCCGTCCCGGTTCAAGGGAAAGACGGTGTCCTTCGGGCTTGGAAGCGGCGCCGCAGTATCCGCATCGGATATTGCCGAGAACGCCGGCGAGGTGTCGTTCCGGCTGAAGCTGCCGGGCATGTCCGCCGCGATAAAACTGAACTTTATCGGCTCGCACAATGTATATAACGCGCTGGCCGCGGCCTCGGCGGCCTACGCGCTCGGCATGACGATCGACGAGATAAAGGAAGGGCTTTCCTCCTGCCGTCCGGCGAAGATGCGGATGCAGGAGGAGACAATCGACGGAGTAAGGGTGATAAACGACGCCTACAACGCAAACCCGGCCTCCATGGCCGCGGCGATAAGCGCGCTCGCGGCGATTAAGGGCGGGAGAAAGTTCGCAATCCTGGGCGAGATGCTGGAACTTGGAAGCCAGGCGTCGAGGTCTCATTTCGATA
>JAKAHE010000078.1 GCA_021815285.1 Nitrospirota bacterium | reverse complement strand
AGCCTTCACGCGAAGATAAATATTCGTTAGACATTGCCGAGCAGTTTATTCTCGCCCTTCCCGTTTCAAGTCCTATTGCTTTTGAGATTATCGGGCAGGGCGGGAAAATAAGATTTCAGATTGTCTCGGAAGAAAATCAAGCCCCTTCCATAATCTCACAAGTCAGCTCGCATTTCCCCGGAGCGGATGTCTACCCTGAAGAAGATTTATTGAACGATGTTTTGTCTGCCAACGCGGTCGCCCGCGCCTACCGGCTGAAAAATACCCATTTCCTACCGCTAAATGTCAACGGCTCTGCCGACCCTTACCGGACGCTCTTTGGCTGTTTGGCGAATCTTGACCGTGGCAGGGTAGGCGCTTTTCAAATCCTGTTCGCGCCCGTAACACAGAACTGGTTGGACAATATCTATAAGGCGTCTCGTAATCAATACGATCCTTCGCAGTCTCCATTTTTCGATATTCCAAAACTTCCGGCGATAGTAGACAAAAAGCTCTCTAAAATTCTTTACGCGGCCTCTATCCGTATGCTTGCCACAGATGAAACGTTACTCGTAAACATGGAGAGCTTTTTAAAGCAGGCCGACAATGGAGAGAACGGGATAATCCCGGTGGGCGGAAACTATCCGGTCAGAAGCATCATTGATCGGAATACCCATGTGCACGGGTCAATCCTGAATTCTACAGAACTTGCATATTTTCTACATCTCCCGGCACCGGACGTTTTGGATTCGATATATGCTATCGAGCAGGCCGCGAAATCATATCCGGCCCACGAGGAGAACACGCTGGACGGGCCGGTGCTTGGATATAACCTGCATCGGGGAGTTAAGAAGGCAGTTCATCATTCCCGCCATCTTCCTAATCGGCATATCATTGTAATTGGAGATTCTGGTGAAGGTAAGACGAATTTTATTCTTTGGTTACTAATTCAAATGAGTCAGTCCAATGAAGGTATAGGGGTCGTAGATCCTCATGGCTCATTAAGTTGGGAATTACTTCGTAGGATCCCCAAGGAAAGAAAAGATGACGTTGTTTTCTTTAACGCGGCCGATTTTGATTTTCCCATGATTTTTAATCCTCTTGCTAATCGTGGGACCAAGCTTGAGCGAGAAATCATTCGAGAAGATATTATTGATATTTGCGAAAGCTTGTCTGAGGTACCCCTAGGGGTTAACGTCTTACACGTCCTTAACTTTTCGGTCATAACTTTATTAACGCGTCCGGACTCGATTCTTCAGGACATCGAAAGACTTTTATTAGATAAAAAATGGAGATCTAAATTTCTGGCCAGTATAGAGGATGATCGAATACAAATGTTCTGGGAATTGGAATTTCCTCTTCTTGAGCGGCGAGGGATTGTGACGTCCATAACAAATAAGTTAAGCAGTGTCCTCTTGCCTGATAGCGCCATTGCGCCGATGCTGGCACAACGTGAGAATAAAATCGACTTTATTAAGATAATGAATGATAAGAAAATTTTGATTTGCAACCTCGCCCTTGGAAAATTTGGGAAGAAAAACGGCCAGATTTTGGGAAAACTTTTGGTTTCGAGACTCAATATCTCGGCCATGATGAGAGAAGAAGGCAGGCAGTATCCCGATTTTTACTTATTTTTGGATGAGGCACAAACCATTCTGTCAAAAAGCATAGCGGACACGCTCAGTGGCGGGCGAAAATTTGGCCTCCATATCCTGTTGGCAAATCAAATGGCGGGCGATATTCCTGACAGCATAATGCGTCACGCATTTAATGCGTCCACATTAATATCCTTCGCCACAGACAATCCGCACAACCAGATGCTTATGGAAAAAACCTTTGCAAAGAAATTCACGGCTGAAGATATGGGTAGGCTTAAGAAAGGTGAAACTCTCGTTAAAATGGGAACAAGTGTATTCAACATGAAAACTGAACTCGTACCCGATCCACCATCCGTCAACTGGGTGGACGAGATTATTGCGACTTCGCGTGCAAAGTATACGGCTAAGTCCACAAAGGATGAACCAGCCGAAAAAGCAAAAACATTTAAGCAGAGGGAAAGCCGTGAATCTAAAAGTCTGCATCATGATACGCCGATGCTCTCACCCCAGGAGAAAAATTTTCTGGAATGCGTTTTTAAAAATCCGACGCTTTACATCGTAGGTCTATATAAAGAGCAGGGCTTGAGTGCCTACATGGGAGACAAAATTAAAAAGAACCTTAAAGACAAAGGGCTGATTACTGAAATAGCAACCCACCTCGGACCCGGATCACGGCTGGTAAAGTTCGTATCCTTAACCCCGCAAGGATTTAATAGTCTTGGAGTAGATTTAGAAGATAACGGCAAAGGCGGACCACTGCATCGCTACTGGCAGTCAGTCGTGAAGCGTTATGCCGAAGCCAAGGGGTATAATGCGGTCATCGAGGAGTCAATCCCCGAAAGCAATGAGACGGTTGATCTGAGTTTCAAGAAACAAGATAAGCGAATTGCCATTGAAATATCTATCAGTAATAAAGCTGAACGCGAAATCGATAATGCCAGAAAATGCCTTGACGCAGGTTTTGACCAGATAACGGTTCTTTTTCTGCGAGAGGATAAAATGTTGGAGTTTGCGGATAGGAGCTTACAATCTTTTTCAGATGAAGAGAGGGCAAGAATATCGACAGGACTTTTGAGTGAATTCTGCCGATTCATTAATTAAATCAATAGATTCTGCGGATTCTGGCCGGAATATGTATGCTTATTTAGAATTCAGAATCCGCGCTTGGATATGAGAATGGGCTACGTAGATATAAAAAGAATTAGTAATCTACTATCGGTTAAGGAGAAGACTATTTATAAATGGGTCGAGGCCGGTTCAATCCCATTTTATAGAATCGGTAAATTAGTAAGGTTTAATGAGGAAGAAGTCAATGCTTGGATGAAATCGAAGAAGGCTGTAACGGAAGAAAAACGAGTTGATAAAATCACCCGGTTTATATATAGTCAACGGCAAGGGAGACCAAGCCGCCTCGGGAAGGGGGTGTAGCAAATGCTATACAAAAGAGGCGAGGTCTGGTGGATAAAGCTAAAATGGGATGGCAATATCATCCGACAATCCACCGAAGAGAAAGATGAGAACAAGGCAAGGTTAGCCGAACGGCAAATTCTGAAAGAACTTGCCAAAGGCAACCGGACGGGACATGACCCTGCTGATCACGTCCTGTTTAGCGAGGTCTGGGAAAAGTATATGGCAGAGGAAGCCCCACTTAAGGCTCAGACTACATACGAACGCGCAAAGCAGTGTGCCAAAAATTTCCTGCCCGTTTTGGGAAATTTGAGGCTGTCCAAGATTTCACCATCCGTTCTGAGTTCTTACCGGAATAAAAGGCTCAAGGACGGTGTTGGGATTAATACGGTGGTAAAAGAGCTCCAATATGTCAGGCGGGTTCTGTCCTTATGCAAAAAAGACTGGCAATTGATAGGACAGAATCCCTTCGAGCTTTTTAATATGCCCACCGTTAATGACCAACGGGTAAGGTATCTTGCGCCTGGTGAATATGAGAAGTTGGTGGCGGCTTGCCCGAAATGGCTTCAGCCGGTGGTTGTTGTAGCCAGGTTAACGGGTATCCGAAGAAGCAACCTTGCAGACATGACATGGGGACAAATCAACTTAGAAACCAAGCTAATTACTCTGAACCGCACAAAGAACGGGTTTCCTTTGACTATTCCTTTGTGTGAAACCGCTTACACTGCCCTAGTTACCCTGCATAATGACAAGTCGCAGAACAAAGACTGTCCGAATGTTTTCCAAAAGGATGGGAAGCCGCTTACCCCAGGGCAGATTACGGCGGGTTTCAGGCGGGTTTGCAAACGGATAGGAATGACCGATTTTCGCTACCATGACCTGCGGCATGACTTTGCCTCAAACCTGGTTCAAAACGGTCAACAGCTGTACCATGTGCAGTCCTTACTTGGACACCGAGATGGACGTATGACTCAGAGATATGCGCATCTAAGGGTGGATGATCTGAGGAAAGCCGTCGCCGTGCTTGGGTAGGGGGGCACAAAAGGGGGCACAATTTGATTTGCCCTGAGTTTTGAAACTTGTAAGTGTTTGATTTAATTGGCGTCCCCCGGGGGATTTGAACCCCCGTCGCCGCCGTGAAAGGGCGGTGTCCTGGGCCTGGCTAGACGAGGGGGACGGACTTTGACGTGCACGTAACTATACAGAAAGATAAGACTTCCTGTCAAGCCATATTTTCTAAAAATAGCCTGGAATCAATAAGAAAATACGCTTTCCGCCTTTCTTCCCGTCTATTTTTCCGGGACATTAAAATACTTTAATTTATTGAGAATTATTACGGTTTTATGCTAAAATTTTTAGTATAGAGTTGAGCAGGAGCGCAGAATTATGAAAGGCGCGGCAGAGTTCAGGAAGAAAGGGAATGGGCGCGCAGAAAGACCGCCAGGGAGACAGGAAAAACATAGCCCCGGCGTGGATTTGTCACGGATAAACGCCGCCCTGAAGGGGTTGGATGCGGGGGCGCCCGATGCAATCCTGCCGGCGCTCAGGCGCACCCAGGAAGCCTGCGGATATATACCGAAAGAAGCGATTTTTGAGCTTGCGAAGAGGCTTAAAACGACCCCGGCTCATCTCTACGGAGTTGCGACTTTTTACGACCAGCTCTCGCTTGTGCCGCAGGGGCGAAACGTCATCAGGCTCTGCACCAACATGGCCTGCCATGTGAACGGGGCCGAGAGCCTTCTTGAATTTCTGCGTGGTAAACTGAAAATAACATCTGGAAATACTACCAGTGACGGCAGATATACCATTATCGAATCCGAGTGCATAGGCTCCTGCGACAGAGGGCCTGCAATGATGGTAAACGACGATTATTACTACGAACTTACCCCGCGCAAGATAATGAGGATACTGGCGAGGTACAAATGAAACGGGTGCTGCTTAAGAACATAGACACTCCGAACAACCGGGACCTGGACGTATACATCTCGTCCGGTGGATATAATGCGCTGAAAAAGGCGTATTCCATGTCCCCGGTAGAGGTTACGGACGAGGTGATAATGTCCGGGCTGGGGGGACGCGGCGGCGCGTGGTATCCCACGGGGAAGAAATGGAAGGCAAGCCGGGAGACGGGCAGGACGCCGAAGTATCTCATCGCCAATGCCGACGAGGGCGAACCGGGCACATTCAAAGACCGCGTTTTTCTCGAAAAAGACCCTCACATGCTGATAGAAGGCATGCTGATTGCCGCATACGCCATAGGGGCAAAGTCAGGCTACATATACATCCGCGGCGAATATCCGGAAGGCGCAAATGTATTGGAGGCCGCGATAAGGCAGGCGGAGGAAAGAGGCTACCTCGGCAGTAATATCCTGGGAAGCGGGAACGATTTTTATCTGAAGGTGTATCGTGGCGCAGGCGCATATGTGTGCGGAGAGGATTCCGCGCTTATAGAGTCTATCGAGGGAAACCGGGGACATTGCCGCTTGAAACCGCCTTATCCCGCAGCAGAGGGTTTATTCTCCATGCCGACTGTCGTTAATAACGTGGAGACGCTGGTAAACGTGCCGCACATAATCGAGAGGGGCGCGGAGTGGTTCGCATCCATAGGCTCGCCGAAATATCCCGGTCCGAAGATTTTCTGCCTGAGCGGAAACGTAAAACGCCCAGGCCTTTATGAATTACCGACAGGCATTACACTGCGCACGCTTATATACACGCATGGCGGCGGCATAACAGCCGGCAAGAAGCTGAAGGCCGTGATACCCGGCGGCCTTGCGACATCGCTTCTGACACAGGAACATCTGGATGTAAGGATGGACATGGACGGCCTTATCGCCGCCGGGAGTTCGATTGGTTCCGGCGCGGTTATCGTCATGGACGAAGACGTGTGCATGGTTCATGCGGCGAAGCGGGCCGCGAAATTCTTTGCGCGCGAATCCTGCGGCAAATGCACGCCGTGCCGAGAAGGGACCAGGCGGATGCGCGAGATACTTGAGAGGATAACGGACGGCAAGGGAAGGGAATCAGACCTGGATTTGATGAAAGAGCTGGGAGAGGCTGTCCAGGAAACGGCGCTTTGCGGCCTGGGCGGGAGCTGCGCGAACTTCATCCTCTCTACCCTGAAATATTTCAGGCACGAATACCTTACTCATATACATGGGACGGCCTGCCCTGAAAAGGCCGCTTAAATACGAATGCGCGAGATTATTATAGACGGAAAACCTGTGGCCTTCGAGCCTGGAGAGACTATCCTCCAGGCGGCGAAGAGGGCGGGAATATATATGCCGACGCTGTGCTGGGACGAGAGACTGAAGCCCACCGGCGCGTGCAGGCTATGCCTTGTGGAAGTGGAGGGAAGCCGCAGGCTGGCTGCATCATGCCATACGCCGGCGCAGGACGGGCTGGTAGTGCATACGGACTCGGAGAGGGTTCACAAGGCAAGGAAGCTTATAGTCGAGCTCATGCTTGCGTCGCATCCGCCTGAAGAGGAATGCAAATGCTGCGCGAAGGACGGCGCCTGCGTTCTGCAGAGGCTGGCTTACGAATACGGCCTGTGGCCTGCACGGAAGGCCGGCAGGTTTGAAGGCGAGAGGCACAGGTACGAAACCGTCGTCTCCGATCCGTTCATCGTCAGGGACATCAGCAAGTGCGTGATGTGCGGCAAGTGTGTCCGGATATGCCGGGAAGTGGAGGGCAGAGAGGTTCTGGCGCTTGCGAACCGAGGTTTTGATATAAAGGTTGGTCCGGCGTTCGACATGCCGCTTAAGGATACCGGGTGCAGTTTCTGCGGCCACTGCGTTTCCGTCTGTCCCGTCGGAGCGCTGATTGAGAAGAAACTTTTTACGGACGACCTGCGCGAATCCGGGCTTGAGAAGACAGAGACAGTCTGCCCGTATTGCGGATGCGGCTGTATAATCGAGATAAATTCCAAAGACGGGTCAATCGTCAGGATAACATCGCCGGTCGGCAAGGGCGCGAACAACGGCAGCCTGTGCCTCAAGGGGCGTTTCGGGTACGAGTTTGTTAACAGCCCGGACAGGCTGACAAAACCGCTTATCCGCACAAGCCCTAAGAATGCAAATCCGGAATTCCGTGAGACTTCCTGGGACGAGGCTATAGGCCTGATAGCCGGAAAATTCTCAGCCGCAAGGAATACGGCCCCGGACAGCTTCGCGGCGCTCTCGTCGGCACGCTGCACCAACGAAGAGAACTATATAATCCAGAAATTCGCCCGCGCCGGAATGAGAACGAATAATGTAGACCACTGTGCAAGGCTTTGCCACGCCTCCACGGTAACCGGGCTTATGATGGCCTTCGGAAGCGGCGCCATGACGAATACAATTGCAGACATAGAAAACGCCGAAATAATATTCGTCATCGGTTCGAATACCACGGAGTCCCATCCGATAATCGGCCTCAGGATAAAGAAGGCCGTAGTGGAGCGCGGCGCGAAGCTTATACTGTGCGACCCGAGGAAGATAGAGCTTGCGGAATATGCGTCGATATGGATAAGGCACAGGCCGGGCACGGACGTTGCGCTTCTTAACGGGATGATGAATGTTATTATCCGCCAGGGCAACGAAAAACACGCGGCGTTCATAAAAGAACGCACCGAGAACTACGAGGAATTCCGGGAATCTATAAAAAACTTTACGCCTGAGACGGCGTCCATCATTACCGGCGTTCCGGTGGAGACTATCCGTGAGGCCGGGGAGATGCTTGCGCGCTCGGACGCATCATGCTTCGTATATTCGATGGGTATCACCCAGCATACCACAGGCGTTGACAACGTCCTGTCCGTTGCGAACCTCGCCATGCTTACCGGCAATATCGGCAGAACCGGCGCCGGTGTTTATCCCCTGCGCGGCCAGAACAACGTCCAGGGCGCATGTGATATGGGAGCGCTCCCGGATGTATTTCCCGGATACAGGGGCGTGGCGGACGAATCTGCGAGAGAGAAGTTTGAAAAAGCATGGGGCGTTGATTTGCCCTCAGAACCGGGGCTTACGGTCACGGAAATTATAGATGCCGCCGGTCGTGGGATACTAAAAACGCTCTATATCGTCGGAGAAAATCCCGTGCTTTCCGACCCGGACGCAAACCATGTAAGGGATGCGCTCGTGAACGTGGATTTCCTCGTGGTGCAGGACATATTCCTGACCGAGACGGCAAGGCTTGCGGACGTTGTCCTGCCGGCGTTCTCGTGGGCGGAGAAGGACGGAACATTCACGAATACCGAGAGGCGTGTGCAGCTTGTCCGGCGCGCAATTCCTGCGCCCGGGGAGGCCAAAGGTGACTGGGAGATTGTAAGGCTTATTGCGGAAAAGATGGGGATTCCGGGTTTTAGTTTTGATTCCGCGAGCGAGATATTCGGAGAGATGTCGGCGCTCACGCCGCAATATGCGGGCATATCGCACGAAAGGCTCGAGGACGCAGGCGGCATCTGCTGGCCCTGTCCGACGCCCGGACATCCCGGCACGCCGATACTGCACGCGGAGAAATTCACGCGCGGTCTGGGGAGGTTCCATGCTGTTAAGTTCAGGCCGCCTGCCGAGAATCCGGACATCGAATACCCGTTCCTGCTCACGACCGGCAGGATACTACAGCATTACCATACCGGCACTATGACCAGGCGCGTCGGCGGACTGAGTCATGTCGTTCCGGAGGCGTTCGTGGAGATAAATCCAGGCGATGCAGAGAGACTCGATGCAGGCGAAGGCGATTTCCTTGTCGTCGCGTCCCGCAGGGGCGAGATAAAGATAAAGGCGCGGATTACAGAACGCGTCGCAAGGGGCGAAGTCTTCATACCATTTCATTTCGCCGAGGCGTCCGCGAACATCCTGACTGCGGCTAATGTTGACCCGCTGGCTAAGATACCGGAGTTCAAGGTCAGCGCCGTTAAAATCTCTAAGGCATAATTTCTTTAAGCATAACGGTATGGTGGTCGGCCTGCGTGTCGTCCACTTTCACTTTTGTATTGTGAAACAGGCGCCGGATATTTTAAAATAACAGTATGGGCGAAATTGAAAGGCGAGTCAGAGAAGCCATAGACG
>JAKAHE010000077.1 GCA_021815285.1 Nitrospirota bacterium | reverse complement strand
GCGGCGCATGGAGGACGCGCTCCGGACGCTTGAGGATATACTCGAAAAAGACGAGGGGAACCTGCGCGCGCTCACAAGGATACGGGACATTCACCAGGGCGCGGGCAATTTCGATAAGGCCGAGGAGACCCAGGAGAGGATATTGAAGCTTACCCTGCCGTCCAAGGAGCGCGAGGCGGAACACGGTCGCCTCGTCGGCCTCAAGTATGAGACCGGCAGGGTTCTGCTGGAAGACGGGAACCTCGAAAAATCGAAGCGCGTATTCAAGAACCTTCTCAAGACGGAGAAGGATTTCGTGCCCGCATACCTGGGGCTTGGCGAGGTATACCTCGAAGAGAACCGGAGCGCGGAGGCCGCCGCTCTGTGGGAAGACGCGTACAGGACTACAGGCTCCATTACCCTCCTGCACCGCCTGGAAGACCTCTACCTGAAGCTCGGAACTCCGGCAAAGATAATAAATTTCTATAAAACCGCCCTGAGCAGAAACCCGAAGGACGTCTCGCTCAATTTCTTCCTCGGCAAGCTTTACTATCGCCTGGAGATGATAGACGACGCCTTCAACACGCTCTCCGCGATAGACAGCTCTACCCGCAGTCTTGTAGACCTGCACAAGCTTCTTGGCAACCTCTATCTCCGGAGAGGCTCGTACCAGCCCGCAGCCGCTGAATTCAAAAAGGCCCTGGCATACGGAGACAAGCCCGTGGTGCCATATCGCTGCGTGAGCTGCGACCACTTCTCCACTGAGTGGTCCGGCAGGTGTCCGCGCTGCGGCAAGTGGAACACATATTCCATAGACCTGGACAAGTATTGCTGATAAGCCTATGGCTTTCCGCCCGATAACTCTCATAATCATAGACGGCTGGGGCGTCGAGACGGACCCGGCATATTCCGCCAAGGCGCAGGCGAGAATACCCTTCTATAACTCCCTGCTCGAGAAATACCCGAACACGACCCTCACCGCATCCGGAGAGGACGTGGGCCTGCCGGAAGGCCAGATGGGGAACTCGGAAGTGGGGCACCTGAACATCGGCGCGGGAAGGGTCGTCTACCAGGACTACACCAGGATAAACCTCGCCATAAGAAACGGCGAGATGCAGAAAAACCCGGTCATAGCCGGGGCGATGGACAAGGCCGCCGGGGGCGGTTCTTCCCTGCACCTCATGGGGCTTCTCTCCGACGGCGGCGTGCATAGCGACCAGGCGCACCTTCACGCGCTGATGAAGATGGCGATGGACAGGGGCGTCCGGGATATTATCGTCCATGCGTTCATGGACGGGCGCGACACCCCGCCGCAGAGCGGTCTGGGCTACATGGAAAAGCTGATGCGATTTATCGACGATAACGGCATGGGCGATACCGCCCGCATCGGGACGGTCTCCGGCAGATACTACGCGATGGACAGGGACAACCGTTGGGACAGGATAGAGAAGGCATACGACGCGATTGTCCTGGGCGAAGGGGAGAAGGCCGCATCGGCGGACGGCGCGATAAGGCAGGCTTACGAAAAGGGCCGGACGGATGAATTCATCGTACCCACGGTAATAGTCGAAGGCGGCGCGCCAGCCGGTCTCATAAAGGACGGCGACAGCGTGATATTCTTCAACTTCCGCACGGACAGGACGCGGGAGATTACGCGCGCGATTGCGCTGGACGATTTCAGGGGTTTCGATAGAAAATCACGCCCGAAACTGTCCGGCTTCGTCTGCATGACGGAATACGACAAGACGTTTAATCTCCCCGTTGCGTTTCCGCCCGTGAGCCTTATGAATATCCTGGGCGAGGTTATAGCCGCCAAGGGCCTGACGCAGCTCCGCATCGCCGAGACGGAGAAATACGCGCACGTGACGTTCTTTTTCAACGGCGGGGTCGAGACGCCTTTCAAAAACGAAGACAGATGCCTCATCCCGTCTCCACGCGATGTGGCGACATACGACTTAAAACCGGAGATGAGCGCGCTACAGGTGACTGACGAGGTCATAAAACGCATCGAATCCGGCAAATACGACGTCGTCATAATGAACTTCGCCAACCCGGACATGGTGGGCCATACCGGCATCATGGACGCGGCTGTGAAGGCCTGCGAGACGGTTGACTCATGTCTTTCGCGCATTATCCCGGAGGTCATATCCAAAGGCGGCGCGGCGTTCGTGATGTCCGACCACGGCAACGTCGAGCGGATGTACGACCCTGCCGACAAAGAGCCGTATACCGCCCACACGTCGAATAAAGTCCCGTTTATATTGTGCCGCGAAGGCTATGCGCTTAAGGGCGGCGGCAGGCTCGGAGACGTTGCCCCGACGATCCTCGAAATCATGGGAATCGAAAAGCCCCGGGAGATGACGGGCAAAAGCCTCATCTGCCATGATTAGCCGGTTGCCTGGTTGCGGAGCGCCATGTGGATGGCCTACTTGCTTAATTTCTTTATCGACGCGCTTTACCCCAGGCGCTGCCGGCGTTGCGGCGGCGGGCCGGTAGACCGGCGTCGGACAGTGGACGGCGCTGATTTGAGAGGCCGGTCAACCGGCTCTACCGGCTTTTTCTGCGAGAGTTGCGCCCGCGACATATATCCCATAAAATCTCCTTTGTGCGCGGTCTGCGGCGTTCCGTTTCCGGACGGTTCCGGGGACGACCACCCCTGCTTCGACTGCCTCTCCCAGTCTCCAGGGTATACCGCGGCGCGCGCGGCTGTCGAATACAAGGGAACGGTGCGCGAGGCTATTCATATATACAAATACGGGCGTCTTCGGGCGATGCAGGAGTTCCTCGGGCCGCTTATGGCAGATGCGGCAGGCGCGTTTTTCCCGGACGCGGAGATCGCCGCCGCCGTGCCGCTGCACCGACGCAGGCTCGCCAGACGCGGATTCAACCAGTCGCTCTTCCTCGCAAAATATGCGGCGCAGACGCTCGACATTCCGCTCAATCTTGACGCGCTGACAAGGATTCGATATACCCGCCCGCAGGTGGAGCTTTCCCAGGCCGAGCGCGAGGCGAACGTGAAGGGCGCGTTCGCCGTGGAAGGCGATGTATTCGAGGGCAGGCGCGTCCTGCTCGTGGACGACGTATACACCACCGGCGCGACCGTGCGCGAGTGCGCGAAGGTTCTGAAAAAAGCCGGCGCGGAAAAGGTATATGTGCTGACGGTCGCGAGGGCGGTGTAGGGAAAGGAGAACCCCATGAAACCAAAACTCTACTTCGAGGATGACGAAAGCTTCCATTTCCCTCTGCTCGACGGGCTGACAATCGGCAGGGAGGCGGACGTTAACGTGAGCCGCCTCAAGGGCAGCCGATACGTCTCTCGCGTCCATGCGACGTTCGTTAAGGGCGAGGACGGCTGGTATATCAAAGACGAGGGCAGCAGCAACGGCACGTTCGTCAATTCCGTGAAGGTCGCACCGGGCGCGGCCAGGAAGCTCGGCGACGGAGATTTAATCTCACTCGGCTTTATGAGCTTCGTCTTCAGGACAAAGTAACGGCTTAAACCGGTCGTTTTACAAGGCGGAAGACGGCAGCCTCGGGCGCGGTTTCGGGCGGTTTCCGTGGCCCGGGGAGGGGGTTTTTATGCAGGCCAGAGGGTCAGGCCGTGGGTCTTGAGCCAGGCCTCGCGCTCCTCGTAATCCGGGCATTGGGCTGCTACCCTGGCCCAGAATTTCTTTGAGTGGTCCGGCTGTTCTATGTGCGTAAGCTCGTGAATTATAAGGTAATCTATCACCCTCGGCGGGGCCATGACAAGCCGCCAGTTAAAGCTTAAGTTGCCCTTGGCGGAACAGCTCCCCCAGCGGGTCTTCTGATCCCGGATCGCTACCCGGCCAATCTTCCGGCCATTTGATAATTTCCTTATTTTTTCAATAATTACCTTGCGCGCCATTTTTTTGTACCACTCTTCGAGCAGCTCCTTTACGACCTCCGGCCCGCCCGGCGTCGGCGCCTCCATGAAGACTTCGTCCCCGGCCATCCGGACGCTTCCGGCGCTCCCGTTTATACGCACCCGAAGCAGGCGTTCCTCGCCCAAGTATTTGATTTTAGAGCCGTTTCCAAGCGGCCTCAAGCGCAGGGGCCTCTCCGTCTTTGGCAGGGTCATGTGCCGCTCGATCCAGGCCCTTTTGTTTGCGAGTATCTGGTCGAGCTCTTTAAGCGGCATCCTCGCCGGAGCGACGACCTCCAGGCCCGTGCCGATGCCGAGCCGCAGCCAGACATGCCTTGCGCGGGCGGATTTGCGCAGGGTGTAACTTATTGTTTTGCCGTCTATTTTTACAGTCCAGACGGACGATGTAGCGGCCCTCTGGCCGAAGAGGTCGAGCTGCATGGCTTAATTCTATCAGAAAAAAATAAGATTTAAAGAAAATATTCGGCGAGGTTTATGCGGTATTTTTTGGGGTCGAGGGCCTTTATTATGCTCCGCCTGTAGCCCCCGGCCTGCCCGATTTCGCTTAAATCCACGGTCTTGCCGGCGACGCGCTTCCCGGAGGAGTCGGTTATGAGGATAACCTTCGGCCTGTCGAGTTTTTCCGGATTGGGGTTCGATTCAAACACCAGCCCCAGTTCCCTCGTATCGAGCATGACGAGCGTCCCGATGGGATAAACACCTATAATGTTTGCGAAAATTTTAAACAGCAATGGGTCGAGCTGGACTCCGCTTCTCTCCATCATCAGGGAAAGCGCCTTGTCCGGCGAATAAGGTATCCTCGCGTAGACCCTGGCGGAGGTCATGGAATCGTACTGGTCCGCTATGGAAACGATCCTGGAGAAAAAGTTCGGCATCTTCTTCTCCCTTGTCACGGGATAGCCGGTTAAGTCGTAGAAGATATGGTGCTCGAAGGCGACCGCCATGGAGCTCGCGGCGAGTTCGTTCAGTCCGCGAATCTTCGATATTGCCTTAACGCCCATTTCCGGGTGTTTCCGGACGACGGTCCATTCGTCTTCCGTAAATGACGCGGGCTTGTTCAGTATCTCGATAGGCACGTCCACCTTGCCTATGTCGTGGAAGAGCGCCGCTATGCCCAGTTTCGTGAGCATGGTCTTGTCCAGCCCGAGTTTCTGGCCGATGGTCATGGCAAGGATGCTGACGTTCACGCAGTGGTTGTAGGTGTATTCGTCGAAGTCCTTTATGGCCGTGAGGCCGAGGAGGGACGCCTCCTCGCCCAGGATTATGTCCACTATGCCCTGGATGACGCGCTTTACCTTTTTAAGGTGTGTGGGCTGCTCGCTCTTGATGCTGTTCATCACGCCCCTGGTGACGGAAACAGCCTGGAAGTATGTTTTCTTGGCCATCTTCCGCCGGTCGGCCAGGTCGTCCAGTTTTATCTGCTCCGTTTCCTCAAGCGGCCCGGCCCAGATGGAGTAAATGCCCCGTTCCTTCAGCAGGTTATTGAACTCCTCATCCGGCTGGTCGTCAGGCCCGGGTGGGACGAAGGAGTTCAGGGCGAAGGCGAATTTCTTGAGGTCGTCCTGCGATACGGGCTTCTGGAAGTTGAACGAGCCTATCTTCTTCTCCTTCATGATACTCGATACCAATTCGTAGCTCACCATGTCTTCGATGTCGTAGCGGACGCGGGTATCGTCGATATAGAGGTATTCGCCGCGGCATTTCAGGGCGAACTCCGTGTCCGTCTTGAAAAGCCCTTCGAGCGCGCCGATGAGATTTGTGACGGGACGGTCGAAGGCGACATTGCCTATGTCATGTATCTGGCTGGTGCGGAGCAGTACCTGAATCTGGTTTATAAGAACGCGGGAGCTTTTCGCTATCGCGCCGCTTCCCTCGGTCTTGAACGGGGATGTAACGGTTTCCGTCATCTTCAGGCCTCCTGACCGGCGCCGTCCGGCCCGGCGAGCTTGTGGACGGAATAGGATACGGCCTCGTAGAGCGCGCTTCCCTTCTTTGCGTGGGACGATGCGGACTCAAGCGCGCGGAGCGAGTCCTTGTGGCGGATATTGCCGAGGCCGTAGGCCGCAGAGACGCGCATCTCCTCGTTCTTCGCGCTGCCGAACAGGAAGTTTTTCCTCTTGAGGAGCTTTATCATGAACGGCATGACCTTTTCCTGGCCTATCTCCGCCAGAACCTCAAGGAACACGCGTTTCTCGGAGAGCGCCCTTTCCTCGAAATCCTGGCGCGTTATGACCTCGACGAGCACGTCGAGGACAGAGTAGTTCTGCGCCTGCGGGAGATACCTGAGCGCCGCCATTCTTATCTGCGGGTCCGTGTCGTCAAGCACTTCGAGGAGTATCTCGCCAGCCTTCGGCCCGCCGACCATGCCGAGCGCCCGCACGACCTCCCGGCGCACCTTGGGCTCAGGGTGTTTCACGGCCTGTTTCAGGTATTCCAGGGCCTTCTTGTCGCCGATCCTGCCCAGTATAGCTGCGACGTTCCGGACTATATACCACTGCCCGCTCTTAAGTCCTGCGGCCAGCACATCGATGTTGTCCTTGCCGAGGGATACGAGGGCGTCTATGAGGGTCTTCCTGTATTTTATGTCCTGTACCTCGCCCATGAGGTTGGAAAGCGGGATTATGGAGGCGCGGTCGAGATGGCCCAGGTAATCCCGGAAGTCGTCGATGTTTATCTCCCTGCCGCTGTTTAATACCTCCGCGATTATCTTTGCCCTGCTGTCGCTCCCGGCGCGGGTTATTGCGGTCTTCAGCCGTTCGGTCTCGCGCTGGCTGAACCCGTCGCCGCCGCCCGAGAGATCCCTGAACCTCTTCAGGATATTGGAGGCTGCCCTGAATCCGCCGGTATGCACAAGATACGACAGGGCCGACTCGAGGCTTCCAACGACAAGTTCGAAGTCGGAAGAGCCTTTCTCTATAAAGAGGCTCTCGAAAAGGCAGTATATCGCCTCATCGAGGAACTTCTCGTCCGTAAGCCCCTCTATCTCGTCCTTCAGCGTCTTCACTTCCTCTTCGCCAAGGCTGAAGACGCCCTTGAAACCCATTGATATGGATTCGAGCGGCGAGAATATTTCTTTTGTCTCGCCCTCGTCCGCGTCTTTATACGCCTCGGAGAGGTCGTCGCTGCTCTCCCCGGAAAGGAGTTTCTGCACCTCTTCCTCCGAGAGAGCCTCTCCGTCGGAGAACTCCTCGACGACGTAATACCGGAGGTGCGCGAAGTCCTTCTCCCACAGGAGGGTAACGATGTCGTCGTCCCAGTTCTCGCTCAGGGTATCCGGCTTTGCCCTTATTACTTCGATAAAATCCAGAATTTCTTCGTGTGAGAAGCCTTCGAGGAATGTAAGCTCCCGCAGGCCGTCCTTATAGAACAGAAGGGCGAGGTTTTCGTCCTTTTCGGCGTTCTTGTAGACGCTCTGTCCCTTGTAGAGTATCTCCTGCTGTCGTATGAGCAGGGGCAGCTTGTCGGCTTCCTTGAAGAAGTCGTCGAAGCGGCGACATATGTCGTCCTGGAACTTTGCGAGTATCGGATTATTGGCGGGGTACATCTCGAAGGCGCGCTTGGTTTTAAGAAGGGACTGAAGGAGCTCGCGCACCGCCTTGAGTTCGCTCTCCGGAACCGTATCCGCCTCGTCCGGCTGTTTCAATGACTGGTCCGGACTTTTTTGGAACAACTCGTCCATCATCCTGTCTCTATGATTATCGTTTACAGGTCAGATTTAGGATGTAACGCTATATTTTATAAAATTAAAAAATGCAAGTCAAACCTTATTTATCCACAAATGGCTTGCGGTTTGCCTAATCTTGCGGTTATAATCCCTCAATTTTTTATCAGGAGCGCTGATTTGCTTTCAAAAATAACCTCGAGCGCCGTACTGGGCATAGACGCCTACGTTGTGGACGTGGAGGTGGACGTCACGGCGAGAGGCCTTCCCTATTTCGCCACGGTGGGACTTCCGGACGCGGCTATAAAGGAGAGCAAGGACAGGGTCCGTTCCGCGCTCAAGAACAACGGCTTCGACTTCCCGCTCAAGCAGATTGTCATAAATCTCGCCCCGGCCAACGTGAAGAAGGAAGGCTCCGCCTTCGACCTACCCATAGCCCTTGGGATTATCGCCTCCGAGGGTATTCTCCAGCAGGACGCCCTGTCCGGGTACATGATTGTCGGAGAGCTATCTCTCGACGGGCGCATAAAGCCCGTCCGTGGCGCGCTTTCCATGGCCGTAAAGGCGTCTTCCGAGGGGTTGAAGGGGCTTATACTTCCGCACGCGAACGCAAAAGAGGCGGCTGTTGTCGGCGGCGTGGACGTATACGGAGCCAGGGACCTCGCCTCCGTGGTGGAATTCTTCCGTGGCGAGGGAATTCTCGAAAAATTCAGTATGGACGTATCCCGGCTGTTCCAGGAAAATTCCAGGTATTCCGAGGACTTCTCGGAGGTGAAAGGCCAGGAGCACGTGAAGAGGGCGCTTGAGATTGCCGCAGCGGGAGGCCACAACGTCCTGATGATAGGGCCGCCCGGCTCCGGAAAGACCATGCTTGCCAGAAGGCTTGTAACCGTGCTCCCGGACATGGGTTTCGACGAGGCCATCGAGACGACAAAGGTTCACAGCGTCGTGGGGCTTATCCCGCCGGACAGGCCGCTCGTGGCCACAAGGCCCTTCAGAAGCCCGCACCATACCATATCCGACGCAGGGCTTATCGGCGGCGGCGCATACCCGAAGCCGGGCGAGGTCAGCCTCTCGCATAACGGCGTGCTGTTCCTGGACGAACTCCCTGAATTTCACAGAAACGCCCTTGAAGTGCTGCGCCAGCCGCTCGAGGACAGGCAGGTGACAATATCCCGCGCCACGGCCTCCATTACCTTCCCCGCGTCTTTCATGCTCGTTGCGGCCATGAACCCGTGAGATTGCGTTGCCCTTTTGTCATCATTTCAGAGGATGGGGGAATGTAGCATAAATCGATGGTTACGTCGTCTTGGCCGATGGTTATACGGTCGGTGATGTTCTCGATGATATTGCGTTTCTCGTCGTGGATAAGTTCCGGCCAACGGGTGTAAAGATCCTGTGCTTCATGCAGGATTTGGTCACTTGATAAGAATTTAATCTTAAGGAAATCTATCTCGCCTTGAAGTTCCGGGATTTGTTCGTCAATCTGTTTGACCCGCTCTTCTAGCGGCTTGTATTTGGTGCCAAGGGAAGCAATCTCGTCATTGATATAGGCCCTATAGAGCTTATCCATTTCAACCTGGGCCTTTCGTTTTTCTTCAATAATCGCTAAAAGAAGTTCTTCTCTATCCTTTACGGACTTATCCGCTTCTTTCAGGTAGTCAACAATGTCAGTTTGGGAAAAGAAAAATGATTTAAGCTGGTGGTGGAACAATTCTTCCATATCGGCTACGCCGATCTTGTTATGGCATTTATAGCAATAATATTTGGGAATGTT
>JAKAHE010000076.1 GCA_021815285.1 Nitrospirota bacterium | reverse complement strand
CCCTGGCCCCCGCGATTACCGATTTCGTGCGTAACCCTCCGGAGATAAACATTGCATATATCGACCTTGTGCAGGAGAAAAAAACGCCTCCCGGGCGGGCAAAAAGCGAAAGAATTCCCGCCCCTGAGCGCACCGCCCGGAGGGTTTTCAGAGCCGCGCGTAAAACTCCGGTCGATACGCCGCAGGACAGGCCCGCGCGGGAAAATATCTCCGCCTCCGGCATAACGAAACCCGACCTTTCCGCATCCGCTGACATGTCTGCCTATGTGATGGAAAATATCCGCGCTCCTGGCGCGGGAGATATAAAATCATACGGCGACGGACTTCCTGTCGGCGCCGGAGACGATGGCATGGGGATTCAGCCCATCCCGGTTTTTTCATCTGAGACCGGCGTGGAGCCGGAATTCTCTCCGGCGGCCATAAAAATTCCAGGAATGGAAAAAGTCCCTGCGGGAAGCGGCGGGGGCGGAGGTGCCGGGAAGATTTATACGGCCAGGATAGACAGAAAATCCGACGCTGGTGCGGCTGACTTTGCGGCAGAAGCGTCCGGCGCATCAGATGCAGTCATCCCGGCTGGCGGCGGGACAGGTCACTTAACCAGGCCGGCCTTTGCCGCAATGTCGTCGTCCCCTCCCTTTGCCGATTTTACAAGCGGAGTTCGGAAAGGGGCCGGTGAGGCGGATGCCGGCATGAAGGCGATAGCGGCCGGGATTTCCGGCGCCCCGGTGTTTCGACACGCCGGGCTTGAGGCCGTCCCGGAGACCGGCATAGAGATAGAAAGCCCTTTGAACTGCACGGCTCTTAATTTAGGCCCGGTGGACATTGCGGTCCATGTTATCCGCTCCGAGGGAGATACGTTAAAACTGACCGCCTCCTGGCGTCCGTATCCCGGCAAGGGAGATGCGGGAAAGGAGCGGGATGACGAATTTAAAATAACCGGCTCCGGCTACAGTGAGATGCTTACCGTCCCCTGCGGCGCGCGCGGGATTTATACGATAGGCGTCGAAAATACCTCCGGCGACGACGAACAGGCCGACGTGCGCGTATTGCTTTTTCCGAGAGATCCGGCAAAAGAGAGGGCACGGGATTTCGGGACGATAACGCTCGGCGGCGGGGCAAAGATGGACAGGCTTATACGTGTGCTCCTGCCGGAAGGCGTATTCTGGGATGACGACGGCTGGTTTTCCGGGGTGATAGAGTCCACGCGGGACACCATAAAATATAAACAGCCGGAAGGCATAGAGTGGAGGGAGAAGAGGTGAAAAATTTGCCCGCGCCGGAGGGAGGAGCCGGCGCGGGCCGAGGCATCTTCCTTTCCCGCGGCAGGATCAGGAAGCCATGGGCAAAATTAAAGCAGAGAGTTGTTGCAGTTTGATTAAAAGAACATTAAGTTATGATGAAGCCCTCTTTTTTGTTGGACGAAAAAAACGAAATATAATAGAGTAATATCGTAAAAAACGTTCGGGAGACTTAAGGATGTCCGAGAATATACTCGTGGTGGACGACGAGAAAGACCTGCTGGAGCTTGTCGAATATAACCTCGCAAAGGAAGGCTACAGGGTATCCACGGCGGTGAACGGCGTGGACGCCCTTAAAATCGCCCGAAAAAACTCCCCATCCCTAATCGTCCTCGACATAATGCTTCCAGGGATGCATGGCCTGGAAGTGCTCCGCGAGCTTAAGAAAAAACCCGAGAGCCAGGATATTCCCGTAATCCTGCTCACGGCGAAGGGCGGAGAGCTCGACAAGGTGCTCGGGCTTGAGCTCGGCGCGGACGATTATGTGACAAAGCCTTTCTCGCCACGGGAGCTCGTGGCCAGGGTGAAGGCCGTGCTCAGGAGGCTCTCTTCAAACGGCCATGCGCCGACGGTCATAAAGGCGGGCGGCCTGAAGATAGACCTGGATAAAAACAAGGTTTACCTGCACGAGAAACCGCTCACTCTCTCGCCCACGGAGTTCAAGCTCCTCAAATACCTGGCCCTGAACAGGGGCCGGGTAATCCCCAGGGAAAAGCTCCTCGACAATGTCTGGAAGGACGACCAGTTCGTTGAGCCGCGGACAGTGGACGTGCATATCCGGCGTCTGAGGGCGAAGATCGAGGAAGACCCGGAAAACCCCGCCATTATAAAAACCGCGCGCGGCATAGGCTACGAGATGGCCGAATGACTAACCTTGCGTCGGGACTTTCATTATTTATCGCCATTATTATAGCCTGGGCATTACTGTCGCGGCTGCGGCTTGCCCGGAGGGTGGACAGGATGATAGCCTTTACCGGGAAGATCGCGGCGGGAGATTTCGGGAGCCGTATCGTATCCGAAGGCGGAGACTCGCTCGGCATCCTCGCGGAGAACCTTAACCTCATGGCGGAGCAGCTCAAGAAGAACGTGGAGGCGCTCTCAAAGGAGAAGGTTATCCTGACGGCGGTATTAAAAGGCATGGCGGACGGTGTCATGGTTACCGATGCGCAGGGCAGGGTGATAATAGTCAACCCGGCGTTTCTGAAGACTTTCGGCATAATGGAAGAAGAGGCCGTCGGCAGACCGCTCGTAGAGGTGGTAAGAAACGACGGGCTTTTAAGCCTATACAAAAGCGCGCATGAGCGTAAGGATTATACGTCCGGCGAGATAGAGACCGGCTTTCCGGAACCCATGTATTTTATCGCCGGATGCGTCCCGCTTATTATAGAGGGCGGTTTTTCCGGGATTGTCATAGTACTGCACGATGTCACGAGGATGCTTCAACTCGAGCGGGTGCGCAGGGATTTTGTCGCCAATGTGACACACGAACTCAAGACGCCGATTTCCGCCATACAGGGCTTCGCCGAGACACTGATGGACGGCGCGATAAACGACCGGGAAAAGGGCGTCAAATTCCTGGGAATAATCGAATCCAACGCGCGCAGACTATCCCGGCTCGTGGAAGATCTTATGACGCTTTCGAGGATAGAGCTCGGCGAGGTAAGGCTTCAGACGAGGCCGGTTTCGCTTAAGGATGTCGCGGCGGAGGCTGCGGCGCTTCTCGAGCCGAAGACAAGGGAAAAGGGCGTAAAAATAGTTTTCGAATTCCCCAGGGATATGCCGCCCGCCCTGGCCGACAGGGACAGGCTCTACCAGATAATACTTAACGTCCTCGATAACGCCGTAAAATACTCTCCGCGCGGCGAAAGCGTTATAATTGCCGGGGCCTGCCAGCCTGCCGACTCCGGCGGGATGGCGGAGATTTCCATAACCGACACCGGTTCCGGAATCCCGCCGGAGATGCTGCCCCGTATGGGAGAGCGTTTCTTCAGGGTGGACCCGGCGCGTTCCCGCGAGCTTGGCGGCACGGGCCTTGGCCTTGCAATAGTCAAACACCTGGTCAGGCTTCACGGCGGCAAATTCAACATGGAAAGCCCCGTCCACGGCCCGACGGACGACAGCCGGCCTGCCGGCAGCAACCGGTCCACCGGCAGCCGGGGGACGAAAGTCACCCTTTCCTTCAAATCCTCTCTGTAATCAAAAATTAAAATACCCTTAATAACACTGTAACAATTACCTGCTATCCTTGCGCAGAAATCCTTGGAAAGGGGGTGAAAAGGCCCGGCAGGAGGCTGATTTAACGGATTTGTAACATAACTGTAATAATTCTGTAACAGAAGGGGTGATAACATTGAGAAAATATCTGAGCGCTACAGTTTTTGCGTTAATTCTTCTGTCCGTATCGGCGTCCGGCTGGTGCCAGACCCCGACGCTCTGGCAGGACCCTGATACCGGGCAGGTCTTCACAAAGCCCGGCGAGGGCAGAGTTCCCGTTGACTTGTCAACGCTTACGGCGCCTCAAAGCTCGCCCGCTCCGGCGGCGGATTACAGCAGCCAGGCTTTCAAGGACGCCGTAGCAAACGCCATAGGCGAGAAGAAGGCCGCGACATATCCGAAGATACACATCGGCGGCCTGATGTATGGCGAGTATTATTACAATTTCGACAAGGAGAACACGACAAACGATAACGGCCACAAAGACGCCAAAAACGCCTTTGTCCTGAACAGGGGCTACCTGAACGTCCTGGCCGACCTGACCCCGCAGATAGGCGTGCGCATCACATCGGATTTAAGCAGGGTTAGCGCGCCCGGCAACAACAACGGGGACTACGAGTTCAGGCTCAAGTATTATTACGTTGATTTTCATAAGTTCCTTTCGTTCTATCCCGGCATGGAGGTCAAGATGGGGCAGTTCCAGACGCCGTGGCTGGACTACGAAGAGGGACTCTGGGAGTTCCGTGTCGTAGACAACATGCTGATAGAGAAAGAGGGCTATATAAACGCGGGCGATTTGGGTGTGGATTTCCGCGGGCCGCTTCCCAAGGGCTACGGCTCATGGCAGGTCTCGGTGGACAACGGCGAGGGCTATCACTCCGACGAGCAGAACAAGTACAAGGCCGTTGAAGCGAGACTTACGGTAAACCCCCTCCCGCAGATAGACGCATTGAAACAGCTTCAATTCTCCGGCTATGCCAAGATCTCGAAGCAGGACTTCCTGCACGACAACGACCGGTACATCGCCTTCGCGGGCTACAAGTATCACGACGACGCCTTCGTCGGGGGCGAGTATGACTGGACGAGCGGGACGGACCCGATGAAACTCACACATACCGGCGTGAACAACATAAAGGGGCAGGGCTTCTCCGCGATGGCCTGGTACAGGATGCCTTTCTGGAAGCCAATCAGAATCCTGGGCCGCTTCGACAAGTTCAGGCACGACGAAAACGCGGTGGGCACCACCGTTACGAGGTGGATATACGGCGTGGCATATGATGTCAACAAGAACGTGATGTTCGTTGTAGATAACGACAGGGCCACTACCGGCGGCGCGCTGAAAAAAGCAGGCGACCTCGACAACAACTTTGTCAAGGCGGACCTTCAGGTTCAGTTCTAAGGATATAATATAACAGTCTAACACGTCGCTTCCAGGAAAGCGACAGGAGGTTATAATGAAGAAGATTCTGATGATTGCGGTCTCGGCTGTGCTCCTTGCCGCATCCGTCTGTACCGCCTCTGCCATGACGCTCAATGCGGCGGGCGCGACATTCCCGTATCCCCTGTATTCGAAGTGGTTCTACTCCTACGCAAGACAGACGGGGACGAAGATAAACTATGCTGCTATCGGAAGCGGCGCCGGGATTCAGCAGATAGAGGCCAGGACGGTGGATTTCGGTTGCAGCGACGCTCCTTTAAGCGGCGCCGAGCAGAGCAAGAACAACCTTTTCATGTTCCCGACGGTCGGCGGCGCCGTGGCGATGACGTATAACCTCCCCGGCGTAAGGACGGGCCTGAAGCTTCTGCCTTCGACGATAGCGGACATATATCTCGGCAAGATCAGGAAATGGAACGACCCGGAGATAACGAGGCTCAACCCCGGCATTAACTTCCCCAACATGCCGGTAATAGTCGTGCACCGCTCCGACGGCTCAGGGACAACGAACATCTTCACCTGGTTCTTAAGCGACGTAAGCCCCGAGTGGAGGCAGAGGGTCGGCTCCGGCACGTCCGTCAACTGGCCGGTAGGCCTGGGCGGCAAAGGGAACCAGGGGGTGGCCGGAACGATACAGAAGACGCGCGGCACGTTCGGCTATGTCGAGCTTGCATATGTCCTCCAGAGCGGCATGACTTACGCGGCGATAAGGAACAGCAGCGGCAACTGGGTATATCCTACCCTTGCAAACGCCAGGGAGGCGGCCAGCCATGCAAAGATTCCGGCCAATTTCTACATAAAGTTCACCAATGCGCCCGGTAAGAACTCTTATCCGATTGCAGGGTTCACCTTCATGCTCGTCCCGAAGAACCTTGCCCCGGCCAAGGCCGCCGCAGTAAAGAGTTATGTCAGATGGGCATATACTAACGGCGACAGGGACGCGCTGTCCCTGGACTATGTCCCCCTGCCCGCAAAGCTCAAGGCGAGGATTCTAAACGAACTGAACAGGCAGGTACGATAAAAAAGGAAAGGATTTTGGCGGAACAGCTGAGCAGAAAAAAGATAATAAGCCCTGAAAAAATCTTTATGGGCATGACGGGTCTTTTTTCCCTGTCGGTGCTGCTCATATCGGTGGTGGTGGTCTACGAGCTTTTCAGCGCCTCGGAACCCGCATTCCACAAGTTCGGGCTTAAGTTCCTGATAACGAAGGAATGGGACCCCGTGCAGAAGGTGTACGGGGCCCTTCCTTTTATCTGGGGGACGTTCTATACGTCTCTGCTTGCGCTGCTGATTGCCCTGCCCGTCAGCCTCGGCATAGCAATATTCCTCTCGGAACTCGCGCCCGCCTGGCTCAGGAGCTCGGCAGGTTTTCTGATAGAACTGCTCGCGGCGATCCCGAGCCTGATATTCGGCCTTTGGGGGCTTTTCGTGCTCTCGCCGATTCTCCAGCAATACATCGAGCCGCCGCTTTCCAATTTGAGCTGGCTGCCTTTTTTCACCGGCTACCCCCTGGGACTGGGATTTCTGAACGCGGGCCTTCTGCTCGCCGTCATGATAATCCCGACCATCTCATCCATTTCGAGGGATGTAATGTATACCGTCCCGGCCAATCAGCGCGAGGGCGGCCTGGCGCTCGGCATGACGAGGTGGGAGGTCGTCTCGAAGGTCGTCATCCCGAACAGCCGTTCCGGCATCCTCGGCGCGGTCGTGCTCGGGCTCGGGCGCGCCCTTGGCGAGACGATGGCCGTAACGATGGTTATAGGGAACACGCCCCAGTTCTCGCTCTCACTCCTTGACCCCGGGTATACCATTTCGAGCGTGATAGCAAACCAGTTCACGGAGGCCTTCGACAAGCTCCAGATATCGGCGCTCGTGGAACTCGGGCTCATACTCTTCGTGATAAGCGTTATAATAAACGCGTTCGCAAAACTCCTGATGCTGCGCATGAACCGGTTCTCCGGAGGGGCGAGGATATGAAGACGGACTTCAGGTATATTAGGCGCAAGGTCTTCGGGACGGTGATGCTCGGCCTGTCTCTCCTTGCGGCGCTTGCGGCGGTATCGATGCTCTTCTGGATACTCGGCTACACGTTCATAAAGGGCATATCCGCCGTAAATCTCGATTTCTTCACTAAGCTCCCCACCCCCGTCGGAGTCCCAGGAGGCGGGCTTGCCAATTCCATAGCCGGGAGCATTATAGTCGTCGGCATGGCTGGCCTGATGGCCATTCCGGTGGGGATAGCGACGGCGATATATCTATCGGAATACGGCAGGGGCGTTTTCGCCTCGACGGTCCGGTTTGTCTCAGACGTGCTGGCGGGCGTCCCGGCGATAGTCGCGGGCATAGTCGCCTATGCGCTCGTGGTAACGCGCATGCACAGGTTCTCGGCCTTTTCCGGCTCCGTCTCGCTCGCGCTTCTCATGCTGCCCATAATCATACGCTCCTCCGAGGAGATTTTCAGGACCGTCCCGGACACCCTGCGCGAGGCGTCTTTCGCCCTGGGCGTGCCGAAATGGAAGACGATACTCAGCATAGTCCTGAAAACGGCAAGCGGCGGTCTTGTCACAGGCACGATACTCGCCGTGGCGAGGGTCGGCGGCGAGGCCGCGCCCCTGCTCTTTACGTCGTTTTCCAACTCTTTCTGGAATTTCAACCCGGGCCAGCCCATGGCGACGCTCCCGGTGGATCTTTTCAATTATTCCATCTCGCCATATCAGGACTGGCAGCAGAAGGCGTGGGCGGCGGCGCTCGTGCTTGTCGGCATGGTCCTTCTGCTGAATATTTCGGCCCGGCTCTATCTTGCGCGGAAAGGGTTCAAACGCTAATGGCTGACAAGATTGCCGTAGAAGGTTTAAACGCATGGTTCGGAAAGACGCAGGCCCTGCACGACATCGACATGGCCGTCCCGGAGAACTCCATCACAGCGATAATAGGCCCGTCCGGGTGCGGCAAGTCCACGTTCATCCGGTGCATAAACAGGATGCACGAGGAAATAAGGGGGGCCTACTCAAACGGCAGGGTAATCCTCGACGGCGAAGACGTCTACGGAAGCGGAGTAGACCCGGTTCTGATAAGACGCCGCCTGGGGATGGTGTTCCAGAAGCCGAACCCGTTCCCGACGATGTCCATAAAAGAAAACGTCGTGGCGGGAATTATACTGAACAGAAGGCTCGGCAGACACGAGATTGAGGAAACGGCGGAGAAATACCTCCGGCGCGCGGCGCTCTGGGACGAGGTCAAGGACCAGCTCAACAGGCCCGGGGTAAGTCTCTCCGGCGGTCAGCAGCAGAGGCTTTGCATAGCCCGCGCCCTGGCCGTGGAACCGGAAGTCCTGCTTGCGGACGAGCCGGCATCCGCGCTCGACCCTATCTCCACCGCGAAGATAGAAGACCTCTTTACCGACCTCAAGGAACGGTATACAATAGTGGTGGTAACACATAACATGCAACAGGCGGCGAGGATATCCGACAGGACGGCGTTCTTCCTCTCCGGGCATCTTATAGAATACGGGACAACGGACAAGATTTTCACCAACCCGTCGGACAAGAGGACGGAGGATTACATAACCGGCAGGTTCGGATAAGGAGAAAATAACTTGGGCAAAATACTGGAGAAAGAGCTTAGCGGTTTAAAGGAGCGGCTCCTGACTATGGGTTCGGTCGTCGAGGCCCAGGTCGCGCGTTCCATCAAGTCGCTCGTGGACAGGGACAACGACCTTGCCCGGAAGGTCATAGACGCCGACCACGAGGTAAACCGCATGGAGGTGGAGATAGACGAGGAGTGCATAAGGCTCCTGGCGCTCAGGCAGCCCGAGGCGGGAGATCTGCGCTTTATCACCACCGCCATGAAGATTGTCACGGACATAGAGAGGATTGGAGACCTCGCCGTGGACGTGTCGGAGAGAGCGCTGGAGCTTAACGAGGAGCCGATACTTAAGCCTTACATAGACGTGCCGAGGATGGCGAAGGCCGCAAGAAACATGCTCAAGGAGGCCCTCGACGCCTTTGTCAACAGAAACGCCGAGCTTGCCTGGGCCGTCCTGGACGAGGACGATTTTGTCGATGAGCTCAACAAGCAGATATTCAGAGAGCTTCTGACGTTTATGATAGAAGACCCGCACTCCATATCCAGGGCCATAAGAATAACCTACATCTCGAAATACCTCGAAAGAATCGCCGACCACGCGACAAACATCGCCGAAATGGTGGTATATCTCGTCGAGGGCAGGATTATAAGGCACATGGACAACCAGCAAACCAATTCCGCTTCACAGGACTAACCGCCGAATAATATTCTTAAAAACCTGCATCCGCCCGGTAATTTCCTGATATCTGTCATGTTTTTTGTTGACGCCCGCTCAGTGCAGGCGGGCTTCTTCCGTGC